>JAEZYR010000011.1 GCA_023442635.1 Bacillota bacterium
GTCCTAGATCGAGAGTTGAACGCGTCAACACTGGATCCAGTCATTTCACTCTGGGGACAAGCCCTGGCTGCTTTTATTTCGAGTTGGGGCTTTTCACTCTTCTATCTTTGCCCCAAAAGGCAATTGATCGTTTGTGGCATTCAGGGAGTGCTTTGTTGGATTCCGTTGATGCTCTTGCGCCAAAGTGGCCTCTCGCCATTTTTAGCCTGTCTGTTAGCCGTTATTCTCATTACCCTAACGGCTCGCTTTTTAGCACGTTGGCGTCGCTGCCCTATCTCTATTTTCCTGATAGCAGCCATTTGGCCTGTCGTTCCAGGGGCGGGTTTGTATTACACGGTCTTCTCTGTTCTCTCGGAACACTGGACTTGGGCCATTCAAATGGGCTATAGCACCCTGCGTACAGCCTTTGCTATTGCGCTGGGCATCATGTTGGTCACGGCGATTCCCGATCACTTGGGGCGTCGCCTACAAGGTAGGAGACAGGGGTCTAGAGCTCGTTTGTCAGAGCAATTCCCACCCCAAGTATCTTGCCCCGATACGAAGAAAAGTCATTAGAAAAATCTAACGCTCTGCTAGGCAGGTGTTTGAGCATGTATGAGGAGGCTATTCAATATGTCCAGGCAACTCAAAAAGGCTGAAGTTTTAATTGTTGGTGCAGGCCCTGCAGGAGTATCGGCAGCGCTCTATGCAGCAGTGCGAGGCAAAAAAGTTTTGTTGGTCGAAAAAAAGGCCGTCGGTGGCTTGGTGCGTGATATCAGCTTGGTCAGTCATTTTTTGCATACGGATTGTGGTGAAGATGGTTTGACTTTTGCCCGAAGGATGGAGGCTCAGTTAGAAGCCGCTGGTATAGCCTGGGTACAGGACGAAATTCAGTCTTTAGAGCTAGATGGTTCACTGAAAAGGCTGAGCGGTCGTCATTACGATTACGAAAGTCCAAAAGTGATTTTGGCCATGGGCTCAAGGCCGAAGCCCTTACCTTTGAATTTGGACGAAAAGACTCGAAACGTCGTGCACCATGCCATACGAGGGCAGGAAGCTGATTTTGACAAGGCCACAGCTTTTGTCGTAGGTGGTTCAGACGGTGCGGCCAAGGAAGCCATTCAAATAGCGCGTTTAGCGGAACATGTTCACCTCATACAGGATCAGCCGCAACTGTTATGTGTGGCTGAATTTCGAGAACAATTGAAGAAACTCGAAGAAGAGGGGCGACTCACGATCCATCTACAAGCACAAGTTGAAGCTCTAGAGCTGGATCCCAAGGGGAGTCTCAAACAGATCAGCTGGCGGTCGAAGACCTCAACAGGTGAGGAAGTATTTTCCTATAGGGCTCATGAACAAGAAAAGTTGGCGCTTGCCGTCTTTATAGGGCAAATTCCTAATAGTGAAATGCTCGCGGCTTGCTTGGAATTGGATAATGGATATGTTCTTACCCAAGCAGACCTCACAACAAGATGGCCAGGTGTTTATGTAGCAGGTGATTTGCGCAAAAAAATATCCGCCAAATTGCTACAGCTGTCTCAGATGGTTGCCAAGCCGCTATTTTGGCCTGTAAGGCCTAGCTTACAAATGTTGTTTGAGATCACAGAATAAAGACGGCATTTATTGCAGACTGAGGATAAATTGTTTAGGATTAGCAATTGCTAAAGAAAGAACTGTTTTGAGAGGTAGATACGCATGCTGAACGTCCGGAAAATATGGGATGACCTATACTGGCTCGCAGGCAATGATTTGCGAATTGCGCGTTTTGAAAATTACATTCCGCTCGATCGAGGGGTTTCCTATAACTCTTATCTGCTAGTCGATGAAGACAAAAGCATCCTCTTTGATACGGTCGACCGCTCAGTAGCAGACAACTGGCTGGAGAAGGTCGAGAAAATCCTAGGTGAGCGCTCACTTGACTACCTCATTATCCAGCACATGGAGCCTGATCACTGCGCAGGCATTAACGAAGTGCTCGCTCGCTATCCCGAATGTCAAGTTATTGGCAATAAGCGGACGATGCAGTTCCTAAAGCAAATTCGCGGTCGTGATTACAGTGACCGCGCCCAACTCATCAAAGATGGAGACGAGTTGAAGACTGCGCATCACCACTTTAAGTTTGTCTTTGCACCCATGGTGCACTGGCCTGAGGTCTTTGTGACCTACGATCTAAAGCAAGAGGCACTCTTTAGCGCTGACGCTTTTGGCTCATTCAAGGCTGTAGTCGGCAATATATATGCAGATGAAGTTGACTGGAAGCATGAATTCTTGGATGAGGCCAGACGCTACTACCTCAATATTGTCGGTAAGCAGGGAGCTGCCGTTATGCGCCTCTTCGCTAAATTAGATGGCCTTCCACTCAGTTATATTTTCCCCCTGCATGGTGTCATGTTCCGAGGCGAATCCATTCCCATGATCTTGGGCTACTACACAAAGTGGGCCAGCTATGAGCCTGAGGAAAAGGGCGTTGTCTTTGCGATTTCAACGATGTATGGCAACATGCAGCAGGCCGCAGAAGCGCTGGCTCTAAAATTGGGTGAGCGTGGCGTCAAGAAGATTATTTTCCACGATGTTTCCCAAAGCGGATGTTCACATGTCTTAGCGGATTGTTATAGATATTCTCATGTGGTTTTCTGCAGTGTGACCTACAATGCTGACCTCTACTTCAACATGCATAGCCTGCTTCATGAGCTACAGGTCATGAATTTCCAAAAGAGACGTTATGCACTCATGGTTAGCCAGACCTGGGCAGGCATGGCTGAGCAGGTGAGCCAAGAGATGATACAGGCTTGCCCTGAATTGACCCAAGTAGGTGAAACCATCAAGATTTTGACCCAGCTGACAGATGAGCAAGAGGAGGCTATTGACCGCCTGGCCGACCAAATTGCTGCAGAAATCTTAGCTTAAAGCAGACGGGCTAGTCTTTTATAGCTCAAAAGCCAGCCTAAGGAAGGCTGGCTTTTCTATTGCTTGCTGAGATTGCCCCTTAAGCTTGATCGCCTGATTTTTTGATGCCAGCTTCGATATGGCCGCAGCGCTGAACCGTTTCAAGAACACCTAGATATTGGCCTTCTTTGCTGCGCAAAGCGCGGTAGCGAACCTGGATCCATTCTCCATCTCGGCGGAGATGACGGTCGAAGTAATCGTGACTGCCATCTTGGAACTGTTCGATCATGACGGCCACCATGGGACGAATCTGCATGGGATGACAGAGGTGGACGGGGCGCTCCAAAGCGGCTGGACTTCTGGGGAAAATAGCTTCACCCAACAACTCATCGTGAGCAAAAAAGACAAATTGATCTTTTTCGTCCACAACTGTGAGTTCCATCGAAAGCTGGCTGAGCACAGCTTCAAGGAGCTCAGGACTTAGCTGCCCATGAGCTTGCGAGTTGAAGCTTAGTGTCGTGTTGGCAGAACCTGACTTTTGCGTCTGCTCTTTTTCTGTATGAAAGACTGGCCTAGGAAAGTCGTTAAGACTAGGCGTCACCCAAGCAAAAGCATGATCACTTTGGTGTTGAGCCATGACTTCCCAAGCATTTGAGGATAGAACCAAGTAGCTCAAGGGAAAGAGAACCTGTCGTTCTCGTTGATTGAGCTGGGAGGCCTTGGATATGAGATTTTGGCGCTTGCTATCGAAGTCTTGCAGCAAGGCGTTAAGCTGTACTTCATCTGAGTTATAAGCTTCGCGGATCTGCTCAAGGGTTTTAACGCAGGCTTTGCAAGCTGTTTTAACTTGGTCGTCATAGCGCCAAAGAACGCTCATGGGACGCTCATAGCCAGCTCGCTCAAGATAGGGATAAAGCTCGAGCTGCTTGCGCGAGAGGTGCTTTTGCCAGGTGCTTAGATCGTCGATCAGCAGGGCGTTTTCTAAAAGGCTCTCAATTGAACAGGGGCAAGAGGCTAAACAGGAGAGCCGCCACTCCCATTCGTTTAGCTCCTCGTAGTAACTGAGGAGCGGATGCCACGGAGGGAGCGAGCCAGGCCAGGTAGCGAGATGGCTACCCCATAGGCTGAGAACAAATTGTTTTTTAAGAAAAAGCTCTACTTGCTCAGGTGGCATGTTCACTTTTCCCGTTGCGATGGAGGCAGCTTGGGCATCAGCCAGCCTGTCGGGAGGAGCCTCCCAGGTGAAGGCAAGGTCTGAGTCCTGGGCAAAGCGTTTTTCGATGGCTGCGATATCCGTTAAAGTCAAGGGAGCTGTAGATGTTTTTAGGCGCTTTTTGGCTTCCTCAAAATCAATCTCTTCTCGCAAAAAAGCCGTGCGAATCTGAAGTAGAGCTTGTATTTTCGCAAAATCTAGAGCCATATTGGATCTGCTCCTATCTGTGAGATGATCTCTATCCTAGCAGAGTCAAGCAAAGCATAGGGTGAGACATATACCAAAAGGGCTGGGGGACGAAAATCCACCAGCCCGTAAAGCCTTGAAGTTGAAACTTCGCTTAGAGCAAGAAATACTTGAGCAAGAAGAGACCTGCCAGAACGTACATCAGAATAGAAATGCGCTTGGTCTTGAAGCGACCTGTAAAGAGATTGAGCAAAACATAAGAAATAACGCCAAAGGCAATGCCTTCTGCGATGCTGTAGAAGAAAGGCATACCGAGTGCACAGAGGTAGGCTGGTAGGCCTTCTGTCATGTCATCAAACTTGATCTTGAGCAGTTGCCCGAACATAAGGAAACCGATGTACACAAGAGCAGCGCCTGTAGCAAAGGCTGGGATGGCGATGAAAATAGGCGAGCAGATGATGGCAAGCAAGAAAAGCGCACCCGTCGTCAGAGCCGTCAGACCAGTGCGGCCACCAACAGCGACGCCAGCTGAGCTTTCGACAAAGGTTGTGACCGTTGAAGTGCCGAGGACAGCACCCGTTGAGGTACCAATAGCATCAGCAAGCAGGGCGCCTTTGATGCGAGGGAGTTGCCCCTTTTCGTCGAGCATATCAGCACGGGAGGCGACGCCAATGAGGGTGCCCAGTGTATCGAAGAGATCAACAAACAGGAAAGCAAAGAGCACGGTCGCAAAGCCCAAAATGCTCTGGAAATTCATAGCTGAAAAGTTGAAGGCTTGTCCGACGATTGAAGAAAATTCACCGAAAGCAGGCCAAGCAAAATTGGGGTAGAGCGAAAAGTAACCAGCTTCAGGATTGGGGACATAAAGGCCAACAAGCTGGCAGAGCATGCCGACAATCCAAGTGGCGAGAATCCCAAAAAGTACAGCACCACGAACCTTATAGTGGGCAAGAATGGCGATCAAGAGGACGCCTAAGAGGCACAAGATAGCTGTCAAGCCAGAATCGCGCATATGCTCGCGGAAGCTGTTCAAGCCGATAAAGGTGCTCTGATTTGCGATGATGACGCCAGCACCCTTGAGGCCGATGAAGGCAATAAATAGACCAATACCCGCGCTAACCGCGAATTTAATGCTTTGGGGGATCGCGTTAAAAATAGCTTCGCGAACATGTGTCAAGGATAAGACGATGAAGATAAGACCCTCTACAAAAACAGCAAAGAGAGCGGTCTGCCAAGAATAGCCCATGGTCAAGACAACGGTATAGGCGAAGTAGGCGTTAAGACCCATGCCAGGAGCAAGTGCAAAAGGCAGGTTGGCGGCGAAGGCCATGATGAAGCAAGCGATCGCTGCAGAAATGGCCGTTGCAATGAGCACACCACCTGCTGGCATACCAGCAGCACCCAAAATCTGCGGATTGACGGCCAGAATGTAGGCCATCGTCATGAAGGTGGTCAGACCCGCGACCATCTCGCGCTTGGGGTTGCTTCCGTGGGCACGGAGCTTGAACAGTCGTTCGAACATATTTCCTCCTTGTGTGGGTTCTTTACCCTGAACCCGAACGCCCAATAATTTAACATGACTTGCTTTTCTGCTCAATCTTTAAACGAGGAAAAGCCCGCATTTATGCGGGCTTTTCTCAATAAGATGCTCTGAGTTCTAGTCTAGTCTTAGTCTTTGCGACCAGGAATCTTCTTGAGGCGGCAGAAGCGGGGGAGACCATCTTCTTTGGGCTGGCCAGCATCCTCAGCAATCAGAGGCAGGGCGTAGTCAATGTAGGCCTGGTTCACACCGTTGCCAGCTTCGTTGATCCACTCGCGAGGAATCTTTCGCTCCGTGTTGGCGACCTCAGACAGGGGAATGAGGATATAGCGTACTTGATAAGGCTTGCTCGAGACACGATCCACGCCGACCATGAAGTCCGTCTTACCAGCTAGAGCCTGGCGGACAGCTTCGCGACCTGACTCACAGGCCTCTTCGACGTCACTCTTTGAGCCGCAGTGAGCAGCGCAACGTTGGAGCAAGCTGAACTCAATACCGCGCACCTTGGTTTTCAGTTCGCGCTCGAGATATTGAGCCAATACAGCAGCGGCACCACCCATCTGCTTGTGGCCGAAAGCGTCAACTTTCACTTCGCCAACTAACTCGGGAATATACTTGCCGTCACGGGTTTTGACACCTTCTGAAACAGCGATGATGCACTTTTTCTCGCGATCAAAAATTTTCTTGACATCGGCAAGCATCTGCTCGAGATCGAAGTCGACTTCTGGCAGATAAATGAGGTCAGGGCCACAGCCTTTAGCTCCAGCTAGGGCGGTAGCCGCTGTCAGCCAGCCAGCGTTGCGTCCCATAACTTCGAGCACCGTGATCATACCCGTATCATAGACTCGAGCGTCTTTGTAGACTTCCATGGTTGCTGTTGCGATGTAGCGTGCTGCCGAAGAGAAGCCAGGGCAGTGATCCGTACCATAAAGATCGTTGTCAATGGTCTTGGGAACGCCCATGACGCGGCACTCGTAGCCTGATTTTTGCATGAACTTGCTGATTTTGTTGCAAGTATCCATGCTGTCATTTCCGCCGTTGTAGAAGAAGTAACGAATGTCATATTTCTTGAAGACTTCGAGCAGGCGCTTGTAGTCTGTGTCGTCGTCCTCAACATTCGCTAGCTTGTAGCGGACGGAGCCGAGCTCCGAGGACGGCGTTGTCTTCATGTATTCAATTTCTTGAGGATCTTCTTGGCTTATGTCGTAGAAATCTTCTTCTAGGATGCCGCGAATGCCGTGAGCCGCACCGTAAATGGTTCCGATCACATCTTTGTGGGCGAGAGCCTCCAAAAAAACACCTGCCGCGCTGGCATTGATGACAGCTGTAGGGCCGCCGGACTGACCAAAGATTGCATTACCTTTGAGTTCTGACATCTTTTCCTCCTAAGTGTTCAAGCCATGTCGAGTTTACGTCATCATGGCAGGTTGGGGCTGTCTCATCAAACATGAGCAAGCCTTTCTAACTTTCTAAGTTTAGCACAGTAAAACAGGGTTTTCCCTTTGCTATAATCCAAAAAAAGCTAGCTGTGAAGGGAGAGTGTGGCTTTGTCTAAGCTATCAATTTCAGAGCTCATACGTCATCTATTTAGAAGCCTGCACGAATTGGGAGAAGGCTTACACAAGTCTTCTAGCAAAAGGGAAGTAGGCAAGGATGCTGTCAGCACAGAGCAGCCTATTATTTTGGGTGAGACAAAACCTGGCAAGAGAAAACTCGGATCGGGACTTAAACACGCGAAAAGAGTCACCTTGGCCATTATTGCTTTAGCTCTCCTTGTGTTGATTGCTAAGACCTCCTTTTATACAGTCAAGGAGTATGAGGAAGCTGTTGTCACGACTTTTGGGCGGTACACGCGCACAGTTGGTGCTGGCTTGCACATGAAGTGGCCTTGGCCCTTGCAATCACTTTGGGTTCTGCCGACTCGGCGCACCCAGAAGCTAGAACTAGGCTATGTCGATCGTTCTTCTGAGCATGCAGGAAGTGGCGATTACGCTTCTGTTCCAGAGGACAGTTTGATGATCACTGGCGATCTGAATGTTGTTTCTATAGATTTCTTTTTGGAATGGCGCATTTCCGATCCCAAAGTCTATTTATTTTCATCTGAAAATCCCAAGCTCGTTTTGCGTAATATGCTGATGAGCTCTGTGCGCTCCGTGGTGGGTATGCATGAAATTGATGAGGTCCTGACCACGGGTAAAGTCGCGATCCAAACAGAGGTCAAAGATATTCTGCGCGAAAAACTCAAGGAAACGGATATTGGCGTTCAAGTTGTGGATGTCAAAGTTAATGATTCAGAACCGCCAACAGACGAAGTGGCGCGTGCTTTCAGAGCGGTGGAAAACGCTAAGCAACAGCGCGATACAGCTATCAATAATGCCAATCAGTATAAGAACTCCGTTGTACCCAAAGCGAAGGGGCAAGCAGACGCTATCGTGCAGCAGGCAGAGGGGCGTAAGCAAAGCCGCGAAAATGAAGCTTTGGGTGAACTGCAACGCTTCCAAGCTATTTACGAGCAGTACAGCCATTACCCCTTACTCACAAGAGAGCGCATGTATCTCGAAATGCTCGAAAAACGTCTGCCTGGTCTCAAAGTGATCATTGATGATGCAGCTGGCGATACACAAAAATGGTTGGCTGTGGATGCCAGCACCCCTAAAACGCAAGCTCGCCCTTTTGAAGCGCTTTCTGATTCCACGCCGTCAAGTTCAGGGAGCAGCCACCAGACCCAAGTTGAGCAGAATGCTGGAACAGAGCCATCTGCTTCAACGAAGTCGGATAATGGACGTTGAGGAGGGGTGAAAATATGAAACGCTACCTGGGCATCATCATTGCAGCCGTTCTTTTGATCTTGCTTCTTGCACAAAGCTGTTTCTTTGCGCAAGAGGGCGAATATGTTTACATCACGCAATTTGGAGCTATTGTCCGCACGATCGAGACGCCAGGCCTCAAGTTCAAAATACCGTTTATCCAGCAAATCAACTATTTGCCCAAGCGGATGCGCGTTTATGATCTGAACTCATCTGAGGTTTTGACCCAAGATAAAAAAGCCATGGTGGTTGACTCTTACTGTCTATGGCAAATCGATGATGCGACCACCTTTGTGCGTAGCATCGGCAATCTGGCGGAAATGAACAAACGCATCGATGCTTCGGTTTACTCTGTCATCAAGAACTTAATGGGACAGATGAAGCAGGACGAGATTATTTCGGACGATGAAAAAAGTCGAGATACTTTGAACGAAAAGATTACGGCGACAGTCCGTGACCAGCTTGAAAATTATGGTGTGGCTATCAAAGCCGTTGAGATCAGACGTTTTGATCTACCTGATGACAACCTGGAGGCCGTTTATCAGCGCATGATTTCGGAGCGTCAGCAGATGGCTGAAACCTACAAAGCCGATGGAGACTACCAGGCGAATATCATTCGCAATGCGAGCGACCGCGAGGTGGAAGTGATTTTGGGTGAGGCTAGAGCCAAGGCCGAAAAAATCAAGGGTGAGGCCGAGCAAGCTTACATTCGTGCACTAGCCGACGTTTATGGCAAGGCTGATCAGGCGGATTTTTATCTCTTTATGCGAGAACTTGAAATGCTCGAAAAGAGCTTACAAGGCAGTGATAAAACGTTATTACTAGGCAAAGATAGCCCGATCGCACGCATGCTTCGCGGTGAGAATATTCGCAGTGAAGACTTATTGGAGAGCCTCAAAAGCCTACAAGGAGAATCCAGTCGTTGAACCTTAATTCCGTAGAGCGAACAGACCAGCGTTCCAACGACATGACGAGAGGAGAGCTGGCATCTCGTCCCTTGCTTCTCTCTCGCCTTCCCCTCAAAAAGACACACCCTTCAGCTGTGCGTACGGCACCTGCCAAGCGGAACATTACGGAGGGTGTTATTTGGCGCCAGCTATTAGCCTTTGCTTTTCCTATCCTGCTATCGAATCTCTTGCAGCAGTTCTACAACACAGCTGACTTGCTCATCGTAGGGCGTTATGCAGGCAAAGCAGCCATGGCGGCAGTGGGCGCAACAGGTACATTGACGGGTCTTATCATCGGTCTTTTTGTGGGCTTGAGCACAGGCGCTTCTGTCGTATTGGCTCAGTACTATGGCGCTGAAGACGGCCGCATGATCTACAAGACTGTGCATACAGCCATCGCCTTAGCTTTGATAGCTGGTCTTATCCTGACAGCTCTCGGTATTTTCGGAACGCCTTTTTTCCTACGCTGGATGAAGACGCCAGAGGACGCCTTAGCAGATGCCATTATTTACTTACAGATTTACTTCTCCGCTAGTATTCCAGGTGTCCTCTACAACTACGGATCGTCCCTGCTGAGAGCCGTGGGCGATTCGAGACGGCCACTTTATTTTTTGGCGGTGTCCGTGGTAACCAATATCATTCTCGACTTGCTCTTTGTGGCTGTCTTCCGATGGGGCGTTGTGGGTGCAGCTGTAGCGACAGGCCTTGCTCAGATTTTGGCTGCTTTTTTGACGATTCTCAGCCTGATGAAGGCCGACACTTCCTATCGTCTTTTCTGGCGCGAGCTTAGACTCGACCGTATGATTTTGAAAAGAATACTCCACATAGGTATCCCTTGTGGGATCCAGGGTATGATGGTTTCTTTTTCAACGGTCATTATTCAGGCGCAAATCAACACTTTTGGCTCGGCTGCTACGGCTGGCGCAGCTGCTTCAGGTCGTATTGACGGCTTTGTTTATATGCCCATGAATGCTTGTGGTCTGGCTGCTACGACCTTTACAGGGCAAAATCTGGGAGCAAAGAAAATCAGGCGCATTGAGGTTGGAGCCTATTTAAGCCTGATTATGGCCATGGGAACAGGTCTTGTTCTAGGTTCGATCTTGATGCATAGCCTACCTTTTTGGATTGGTCTATTTTCGAGCGAAGCCGACGTTCTTCATTATGGTGTGACCATGCTCTCTTATTTCACCTCATGGTACTGGCTCTTTGCTGTAGGTGAGGTGATGTCTGGGATCATCAGAGGAGCGGGTAGAGCTCAAGCTCCCATGCTGCTATCCCTCTTGTGGATGACTATTTTTAGGCTCTTTTGGTTGCTTGGCCTTATGCGTATATGGCCAAGTTACGACTTGCTTTCAGCTTGTTATCCTGTTTCTTGGGGACTCATGGCTTTGAGCATCGCCTTATTCTTCTTCCTAGCACCGTGGATACCCAATCCCGCAGCACAGGGTGAGGGATTAAGCGGAACTAAGCGCTGGGTTAGACTGGCAGAAGCGCGACAACTTTATCCAGAATGAGAGCTAGCTTGTTAAGGCTTTATATCTTTACAAAGAAAGGTTAGACAAATGAGCAATCCATGCACCCTGTGCTTAGCACAAAAACTCAATGCCCAAAAAGAGTGGCAAGATCAGTACTTGAGCTTGCCTTGTCGCAGTTTGAATCGTCACGGTCTGATTGCAGGTGCAACAGGTACGGGAAAAACGGTCAGTTTGAGGGTGCTGGCAGAAGCTGCTAGTGATGCGGGTATCAATGTTTTTCTACCCGATATCAAGGGTGATCTATCAGGTCTAGGCTTGAGTGGAGGGGAAGATCCCAGCATTCAACAGCGCGCAGAGGCCTTGACGGATGGCGTACAGTGGGCGCCAAAAGCTTTCCCTGTGCGTTTCTGGGATGTGTTTCAAAAAAGTGGTATACCTCTAAGAGCTTCTGTCAGCGAGTTTGGTCCCGTGCTTTTAGCTAGAGCGTTAGGTCTCAATGAAACCCAGGAAGCTGTACTCACCATTTGTTTTCAACTGGCAGATGATGAGTCTTGGCTTTTGTTGGATTTGGAAGATCTCAGAGCTTTGCTTCATTACGTAAGTGAACATGCCAAAGAACTAGCTCCGCGCTATGGTCATATCGCCACGGCTTCAGTTGCTTCGATTCAGCGGCGACTGCTGCAGTTGGAGACGCAGGGTGGAGGTGAGTTTTTCACTGAGCCGGGTCTACAGATTGAAGACCTTCTTGTACAGAGCTCGGATGGACGAGGACTTATCAACGTATTAGACGCTAGACAGCTTTTTGCCCAGCCTTTGCTTTATTCGACCTTGCTGTTTTGGCTCCTGGCCAGCCTTTATGAACATTTACCCGAGCAGGGCGACCAAGAAAAGCCAAAGATGCTATTCTTCTTCGATGAGGCTCATTTGCTCTTTACTGAACTGTCGCCAGCTCTTTTGCAGCGATTGGTACAGATGGTGCGCATGATCCGCTCAAAAGGGGTAGGCGTTTTCTTTGTTACACAGCACCCCAAAGATTTACCAGAAGATATTGCCGCTCAGTTAGGCCACCGCATTCAGCATAGTTTAAGAGCCTTTACGCCAGCCGAATTGCGCGCAGTTCAAGCCGCAGCCGATTCTCTCCGCAGCAACCCCAACTTTGATACGCGAGAAGAAATTTTGCATCTGGCTACAGGTCAGGCCTTGCTATCGTATCTGCAAGAGGATGGCACCCCATCTGAAGTTGAACTTGTATCTATTCTACCTTGCTGCAGTGCCCTCATGCCGATGTCAGACGAAGAGCGCCTCAAACGCATCGTAGCCGACCCTCTTTATGATCGATATGCCGAACGGGTCAACCCCGAAAGTGCGCATGAAATTTTGAATGCACGTTGGCAGCAGAAAGCCGAAGAAGCGCAAGCTGAAGCCGATGAAAATGCCAGGCAGAAGGCCCAAAAGGAGCAAGAAGCAGAGCAGGCAAGGCAGGCTAAGCTGGCAGCAGCTCAGGCTCGTCAGGCGGCAGCAGAAGAGCGGCGAGAAGCAGCAGAGGCTAGACGCCAAGCACAAGAACAGGCGAGGATAGAAAAAGAAAAAGCTAAGCAAGCTCAGAAACAGACAGAATGGCTGAGGCGCATGACGAATTCCGCCGTGTCAGCTGTCGGTCGAGAAGTTGGGCGCTCTATTATTCGGGGAATCTTGGGAACCTTTACGCGGCGGTGAGCATAGATTTTTGTCGGGACTGTCCGAGAGACTGTGGTGTCGACCGAAATACGCAGACGGGCTTTTGCCAAGTTCCAGATGCGGTTTTACGAGTGGCTAAGGCCTGCCTCCATCCATGGGAAGAACCGCCCATCAGTGGCAGTCGTGGCCATGCGGGAACAGTCTTTTTTAGCGGCTGTTCCTTAGGCTGTATCTACTGCCAAAATCGAGAAATTTCGCGTTCTCACAAAGGCTATAGCCTAAGTGAGGCAGGCTTCTTGAATTTAGCCTGGCGTTTTGTTGAGGCAAAGGCCACTTGTTTGGAGCTTGTGACACCCGACCACCTTACGCGGACCTTGTCAGCCTATTTGGCCAAACTCAAAGCCGAACATTACCCCTTGCCCATTGTCTGGAATGGCTCAGCTTATCAAAAGATGGAAGCGCTACAGCGCTTGGAAGGTCTGGTCGACATATATATGCCAGACCTCAAACATATCGATCCCAAAAGAGCTGAGCGCTACTTGCATGCCAAGGACTACCCACATATAGCTTGGCAAGCTCTAAAAGAAATGCACAGGCAGCTTAAGGCTGTGGATGGACGAGCTGTCGTATGGCGCTCTGTGGCTGGCGAGCGCCTATTAGCACGAGGCATACTGATCCGCCATCTGGTTTTGCCTGGGGGTTATTTTGAAGCCGCTCGCTTGATGCGCCAACTTGATGAAAGCTATGGGGAAGAAGTGCTTTTTAGTCTTCTGGGGCAGTATGAGCCAGCAGGGCTGGTTACCGAAAGCGCATATCCTGAACTCTTTCAGCCGCTAAATCCCAGAGCTTACCGCTATTTAGAATCTCTTTTGGCGACTATGCGATTTGAGGCTGCCTTTTCGCAGGCATTACCCTGTAGCCGAATTTTAGGCGAAAGAATAGAAGCAAGTCCCTATACGCCACGCTGGGATGGGGCAGGTGTTTTAGAAGATGACTTGCCTGAGAAACTTTCTCTTCCACCAGGGGAAGCTTAGGGATTCTGGTAGAGCAGGCGTAACACCATACCTGCATTTATGAAAAGAGCCCAGCTCAGCTGGGCTCTTTTCTCACTATGAACGAAACAAGTCAAAGCGTGTCCTCTTCGTTTTCTTCTTCCTGGCTTGGAAGGAAGGTCAGGAGGACACGAGCAATCCGTCGCTCGTCCATGGCCAGGACTTTGAAGTGATAACGTTTGGCATAGACGACTTCGGGCTGTTCGTTTTCTTCGGGAATACGATCGAGTTGATGCAAGACCAGACCAGCTACGGTATCGTAATCGACATCTTCATCTTCGAGTTTGAACTCTGGCAAGCTGCGCTCTAAGGTAGAAAGTTCACAGAGACCCTCGATGATGTAGGAGCCATCCGCATTGCGGGTGATTTCAGCAGCTTCTTGGTCAAATTCGTCTCGGATATTGCCCACAATCTCTTCTAGGAGATCCTCCATGCTGACGATGCCAGAAACCCCACCATATTCATCAATGACGATTGCCAAAGAAACATTGTCGACCTGCATTTCACGAAATAGTGTATCCACATGTTTGCTTTCGGGCGTAAAGTAGGGTTCTCGAATCAATTGACTCAAATTCCACTGAGAGCGATCCTCTCGAGCTACAAAAGCGAGCAGGTCTTTGACATTGAGAATACCCAATATGTTGTCAATGCTTTCCTCGTAGACTGGTAGACGCGTGTAGCCTTCCTCGATGGCAAGGTTCAGGGCTTCCTCGAGCGAAGCATGAATATCTAGTGCCGAGACATTGATGCGATGCGTCATGATTTCTGAAACTTCTTTGTCGTTAAACTCAAAGATATTTTGAATCATGGTGCTTTCGCTGACCAAAATATTGCCGCCCTTGTTGGAGGCGTCGACCAAAAGACGAATTTCTTCTTCGGTCATCACGCGATCGCTGTCTGTACCCTTTATGCCCAAAAGTTTCAGAATGGCTTTAGACGAGAGGGTGAGTAGGGCTGTAAAAGGACGAACTAAACGGGCGAATAGCGCAATAGGGCGGAAGGTTCTTCTCGTAAAACGCTCAGGATTAGCTAGGCCAATTTGCTTGGGAACCAGCTCTCCAATGACCAGAGAAAGATACGAGGTCAAAAAGGTCACGAGGATGAGAGAAAAGGTGTTCAGCCAAGGCAAACGTCCTTGAGGATCGAGCAAAAGAGCCAACCTGGAGGCAAAGCGTTCACCTGCGAAGGCTGACGATAGGAAGCCCGCAAAAGTAACACCGACCTGGATTGTGGATAAAAAACGAGCAGGCTCCTCAATGAAGCGCAAGATGCGACGAGAAAGCCGATTGCCTTCTTCCGCTTCTTTGCGAATTAGGGTGCTGTTCAAAGAGATGAAGGCCATCTCAGAGGCTGAGAAGAAGCCGTTCAGCAAAATAAGGATGAAAACGATGATGAGGTCTAGCCAAATGGAGCCACCACCACTTGCTTGGGTCTGTGTGGCGATGAGATAGTGGGCAGATGACTGGCTTAAGGGTTGATTAAAAATGTGGGTCAGGATAGGGCGACACCAATCCACTCCGTCCAAAGGACGATTCCTCCTCTACAAAAGGCCCATTGTTGCGTCTACAGGGGAGCTATAAGCTCAAAGCTGTGCCGGTGCGCCGGGCCCGAAAGACCCTAGTTCCTAGGGTGAAAAAGATGCTGATTAAGTATGATAACAGAGAAGACGCCCGAGAACAATTCTTAAGCTAAGCTTTGCCAGTCATCTCTCGTATTTGCGCGTGGTGCAAAGCGGCATAGCGACCGTCCAGAGCGAGAAGTTCATGATGTGTGCCTCGCTCAGCGATGTTTTGGTCAGCGATATAAAAAATTTGGCTGGCATCGCGAATTGTGGACAAGCGGTGAGCAATGACGAAGGAGGTTCGTCCTTTTTGGAGCTCGGCTAAGCCCTTTTGCAAAGCTTGTTCGGTTTGGGTATCGATGGAGGAAGTGGCCTCATCCAGAATAAGAATGCGAGGGTTGGCCAGAAGAACCCGGGCGAAAGAAATCAATTGGCGCTCACCAGCAGAAACACCAGCGCCACGCTCAGCAATAATGGTCTGGTAGCCCTGGGCTTGGCGCATAATAAAATCATGCGCGGATACAGCTTTGGCTGCCGCGATACATTCTTCATCACTTGCATCCAAACGACCATAGCGAATGTTTTCCATGATGCTGACGGGGAAGAGATAAGGATCTTGCAGCATAATGCCCATCTGTCGGCGGAGACTATCTAAAGTGACCTTTGATATGTCGTGCCCATCAATCAAAATACGCCCACCGTTTAGGTTGTAAAAGCGAGAGATAAGATTCACAACCGTTGATTTGCCAGCTCCTGTAGGTCCTACGAGTGCGATGCTTTCGCCAGCTTTGGCGGTGAAACAGACCTGGGTCAGTATGTTTTTGCCTGCTTCATAAGCAAAGTCAACATGATCAAAGCAGACCTCTCCCTGGATGGGGGGCAGATCGTAAGATCCTGGTGCATCCTCAATGACGGGCTTTTCATCGAGAAACTCAAAAATGCGCTCAATATACGAGGCCCCGTTGAGAAGCTGTGAATAAAAATTGGCTAAGTTTGTAATCGGCATCCAGAAGCGACTCACGTAGCCAATGAAGCCTATGATGACACCGACTTCAATTTGTGGGCCAGAGCGACTCCTAAGCCAAAAGGCTACGAGGCCATAAAGCAGGGTCACTGTAGCAGAAGAAATGATGTCAGCCATTGGCCAAAAGATAAAGTCGAGGTGCACCACACGCATCCAACGCCGAGCATATTGGTCATTAACTTGGCGGTAGATCAAGCGATTTTCCGCCTCGCGCGCAAAAAGCTGGGTGATGGTCATGCCCTGGATGGATTCTTGGGTATAGGCCGTCACATTCGAAGAAGCTGCATTGAGCTGACGACGTGCTCGACGCTGAAAATGTTTGAGAATAAAGATGCCTGCGATCAAAAAGGGTAGACCCAACAGCGCATAGAGCGTGAGTAGAGGATCCATGATCAGCATGTAAATCAGAATAATGACAAGACTCAAGATGTTGACGACAGCGTTGACCAAGGCACCAGACAGTAAATCCGAAACGGAATTGACATAGTGAACCAGGCGCACGAGGATTTTGCCGTGGGGACGACTGTCAAAGTAGTCGAAGGGAAGGGTCTGTAGATGCTTGAACATGTCGAGACGGATGTCGTGCACAATACCCTGTCCACAGAGATTAAGCCAAAGGCTGCTGTAATAGCCACTGACCCACCCTACAACGGTAATAAGAATGACGATGGCTGAAAAAATGAACAGTAAGGTCAGACTTTGTCGGGGGATAGCGATGTCGATTGTCCACGTGAAGAGGAGAGGAAGAAGGTTGATGGCTGTTGAAGCAATCATCAGTGCCAGGGTTCCCAAGAGCCACTTTTGGTAGCGCTTGGAGTAACTGAGCATGCGAATAAACTGTTGACGATTGAAAGGTGTCTCTAACTCTTCGTCAATATCATAGCGATTTCGACGTGCCATTTAAGAACCTGCTTTCTTCATATCATCTAAGGTGCTTTGCACTTGACCCATCTGGGTATCGTAAATGCTGCGATAAAGGCCGTTTTGCTGAAGCAGCTCATCATGGGTGCCCGATTCAACAATACGGCCTGCATCCATGAGATAGATACAGTCAGCATGTCGTACAGAACTGATGCGAGAGGCTATGATCAGTGTGGTACAGCCTGTTTTTTGAGAACGCTCAGCAAGGGATTGGCGAATGAGACGATCTGTCTCCATATCGACGGCTGAAGTTGTATCGTCGAGAATCAAGATTTTGGACTGCACGGCAAGTGCTCTAGCGAGCGAAAGGCGCTGCCTTTGGCCACCAGACAGCCCCACACCACGCTCGCCCACAATGGTTTCGTAGCCTTCAGACAGCTTTTGAATAAACGTGTCAGCTACAGCCAGTTGTGAGGCTTCGAAAATAGCAGCCTGAGGTAGCTCAGGACGGCCATAGGCAATGTTGTTTTCGACGCTGTCTGAAAACAAAAAGACGTCTTGCGTGACAACTGCAATATTTCGCCGGAGAGCTGCTAAGGGATAATCGCGAACGTTGCGGCCGTCGATTTCGACCTGACCTAAATCAGCGTCATACAGTCGGGGGATGAGGGAGACCAAAGTGCTTTTCCCGCTGCCCGTGGCGCCCATGATGCCAACTGTTGCGCCAGCAGGGATGTGAAGATTGATATCACTCAGGCTATCGCCTTTAGCCTGCGTGGCCTGCTGGGTTTTGTAACGGAAGTAGACGTGCTTAAAGTCTATTTCGCCTGTGATTTCGCAGATCTCAAGCTGGCGAGCCTCTAGCTCGTCATTTTGCTTAAGCCAGTGAGGGTCTGTTCCATGCCTTTTGTAGGCTTGCTGATGAGCGACATGCTTTTTGGACACGGCCTGAGCTTTTTTGCTCAGTGGCTTGGGTTCTAGAGCAGATTCATTTTCATCATGACGTAGTAGACCACCCATGCTTTCTTCAACGACACGTCGCGAGGCGGGGGATTCTTCGTATTGATTGAGAGCCTTGCTAACTTGGCTGGATTGATTCCTTTCGTCCTTCTTTTGCGTATCACTCAGTTGTTCAGCCAAAGCTGCTGTGCGCATGCCAGCTCGCGCCTGATCGGCAGCCTGCTCTTCGGGCAAGCGGATGCGACTGCGCGTGGCCAATAGGTCAATTATTTTATTAGCTGAGGTGGAAAAGCGTTGGATTTCATCGATGCGATAACCGATTTGCTGTGTCGGACCTTGAAGCACAAAAAGTAGACCATTAAAGGCAATGAGCTCGCCCAAAGTGATTTTTTGGTGCATGACCAAGTAGCCACCGAGCAAAATGATCGGAACAAACATGAGACCTGCTAAGGCATTCAGCGGAGGAATAAATTTGGAGCGAATGACAGCGCCATCGATGTTAGCTTGACGATAAGCCTGATTTTCTTCTTCGAAGCGCGAAATTTCAAAATCCCTCCGCACAAAGGCTCTGGTAATGCGGTTGCCTGTGATGTTTTGTTGGACGACGTCATTCAGTGTTTCAAATTGTCGGCGAATTTGGCTCCACAGCGGGCGGATGCGCCGAGAGAAGGCTCGGGTCAAAAAGAAAATAATAGGCACAAAGGCCGCCGTAGCAAGCGCCAAAGGCAAACTGACAGAAAATAAATAAAAGATGCCGATCGTGAATAAGAAGACTTGCTCGATGGTGGCGAAAAGTGCAAACGCGAAGAAATGGCGTATGTTCTCAAGGTCACCTGTCATGTTGGCCATGATGGTACCTGTTGGCGTCGCATCATAAAAGGATTGATCGAGCGTCTGTAAATGGTGATAGAGGGCATGGCGAATATTCATCATGCCCTCGATGGAGATACGCTCGAAGAGGTGTCTAAATAGATACATCAGACCCGCACGAAAGACGGGGATTGCAATAATGAGACTAAGGTAGGCGACGAGGTGGTGGAATTGGTGCTTTTTGAGGACTTCATCTACAAAACGACCCACCACGATAGCTGGCAGCATAGAAAGTAAGGAAAAGACCAAATCCAAGAATAAAGCGAAAAAGAATAGGGCGCGATCGCGTCGCAAGATGGCAAAAGCCCAGGTTGTTGGGCGATTGGTGAAGCGCCAGACCTCGTCGGGATCTAATGCATCAGCTGCTAAGTAAGGGAAAAAGCGGCCGCCATGACTGTGGCGACGAAGACGCTCTTCAGCTGCCTTTTGCCTAGGTGCAGGTTCGGGAGAGCGGTCATCAGATGAGACAGAGTTGGGCATATAGACCTCCTCAGCTGAAACAGAACAATATTCGTGCGTTTCGCCATTCTAGAACAAGTGTTCTAAGAATTAGACTGTTAATCCAAAATTTTTTCTAATAATTACATGTACGAGCTAGAACCTGTCTGTTTTCTTGAATACATGCAAGAGAGGGGGAGGGTCGTTTAGCGTGTGTCAAGAGGTATTCAATATCTTAAATTAGGGTGGATTTAGCGGCCTGGCTGATTTTTTTCTGATTTCTTCTAAATATAATGAACAAGTAAGAAGGGTGAGTTAGGGCAAAGCTTACTTTGTGCTGAGTTATGGGGGACTGATTTAGGCTGAGGGGAGATGTCTTTGTGAAGGAGGAAAATATACGATGTATGACTATACCTTATCTGCTTGTGTACCAGAGGGTTTAATTCGCGTTAATTCGGCGTATATGGAAGAAGCAGCAGAGCGCAATTTTAAGCAATATGGCGGAGGTCTAGGTACGGACGAAAGACCGTTTATGGCCGCTGCTGCCAATCCGCATTCCGTAGTTTTTCATGAATTAGTCCACGTCTGGCAGTTCGAGCAATTTGAGTTATTGGGGCTCAAGACGAGAGCTGAGCGTGAAAAGTTTCTGAAAAATGCTTACAAAAAGATGCAAAGGGAATTGGGGCTTAGTGACGAGGAGCTCCTCAATATTAGTTTCTATACAGAAGAAATGTTAAAAAAGGGAAATTATGCTGAAGTACATGCTGAGCTATGGACATATAAGGTGTTAGTGCTAGAAGT
>JAEZYR010000066.1 GCA_023442635.1 Bacillota bacterium
CCTTACAAGTCCCTTTTCTGCTTATTTCAGGGTTTTGCTTCTCCATCTTCCAATCCTTCTTTCGTGTAGGCATAGCTCGCTTCATCTTGGATCCACTCGAAGTCTACGCCGCGAGCGCCTAATTGGCTTTGTATGCCTTCTAACCACGTCAAGCGCTCTGGCAGACTATTGCTAGGCACAATAATTTTCAGTTTATAGGCGGCTTGCATCGATTTAGACCAATAACCATCTTTAATAAGGACTTGTGTATCAAAGTCTTGTAGGCGTTTAACGTAACTATTGACCTGTTTTTCTAACATTCGCTGATTGGCGTAATTTGGAGCCGTTAAGTCAAGACTGTGAATAGCGGTCAGGGTTTGACCTTGAACCTGAGCGATACCCGCATAGTGGATCGGCAGATTGGCCTTATAGCGCTCTCGAAAATAGCGGCCTCGGGTAAAATTGTCCGCTGACCAGATGCTTTGCGCCTCCTTTTTATCAGAGCTTCGCCCCTCAAATTTCCACATATGAGGATCAAGCCACCAGGTCATAGGGACGCTGAGCTGGCGTTTAGTGCTGAACCCTAAGCAATTCAGCCGATAATGATAGACAAGGATAAGTTCCTTAGCTTCTGGCTGCCAATTCAGTTCCAGCTGCAGGTCCTCCAAAAGCGACGTCTCTATTTTAGGCACAGAAGCTTCCAAAAATGCTCGCGTTCTTTTGAGAAGACTCTTTGTAGCAAAAAAGTGCATCCCTTTTTCGACAAAGTCTTTCTGGTAAGGCTGATCCAGCATGTCCCACAGCTGTTTAATGGCTTGACCGTCTCCCTTACTGATGCGAAGCAGCTGGGCGAGATCCTGCCCCTCGCCTAGATCGGCAAAGACCTGCCAAAGCTCGCTCTCTGCCGCAACCTGCTCCCCAGCTCGTCGCAGCGCTTGTTCAGCCGAAATAGCTCGCAGAGACAAGATAAAAGTGAGTATGAGGAGCAGGATAAAGGGCAGGCTTAAACTAGCCTCGAGTGACAAACTGCCTAGCTGATCTTTTCTCCCTTGTCCCAGTAAATGATTCCTAGTCCCTCCGCCTTCGATACAGCCTTTAATCTTGAGCTGCTCGAGTCTTAGCATGCCCTAGTTCCTCCATCTGGATAACTTCCTTCAAATACAAGAGGCGTCCGCGCTTGTTTCGTGCCTGGACACTCAGTGTTACGCCTGTATAAAGCGAGCCTCCGCAGGTGGCTTCGATGATGTTCGACATCCTTTCAAGCAGTTTGTTCTCAGGTGTCAATAAGACCATAGGCAGTAGATAGTCATGGTAGAAAGTCTCAGGACTTTTCTTTACAGACGGTAGTAAACGGCAGCTCTTGCCTTGCATGAGCCGATACGTATCCCACAACCCTCTAGCAGCAGCTTCCCAAAGCCAGAAAAGGCGCTGATATACTTCTGGCGGCAATTCAAGGCTGCCTCCCGTTACAAAAGTCACAGCCACAGATGCGCCGCGCCCTAGCTGTAAAAGCCTCGACATGTGTGCTGAATCCAGTTGTGCACTAAGCAGACGCCACAGCAATCGTTGCGCAAAGATTATCCCCCATGCGCCCAAAAGGTTAAGCGTGTCTTTTTCTTGCCCGATGAGCAGATATTCCAACTGATAAGCTTGTTCGCCATTCCCTGCTCGGAGTTCTTTTTGTCGCCAAGACTGGCGCAGCGGATAGGCACTGAGATCCGTACCTTGTCGATGGACATAAGCTGGGAAAAAGCTCATGGCATAAAGCCGCAAAGGCAAGCTTTCACCTAAGAAACTGCCAGCTTGATTGAGCAGGTCAACCCCCTGCTCAAGATAACGTAGGCCGTTGAGGACAAAATCTTGATCGAGCTTCGCAAATGAAGCAAACTCATCATGACCAGGGCTTTCAGGGACTTGCTTAATCTTATCGAGGTCATTCATAAAGTTTTCCACCTCGGCTTCAGCAGAATCTTCTTGAACGCCTCCCTTATGATCTTCCACCTCCTCTTTTTCCTTGCGTTGCTTTTTCCAAAAGTTCAAAATCTGCCATGCCTTCGCGATATCTCCTCGCTTTTCGGGCGAAAAAATCCCTGTTAAAACCTGCTGTACACCCTGGCCTTTTTCTTGCCAAAGCTTTTGCACAAGATGGAAACGTTGTAATAAGTGCTCGACTAAGTTGGGCAAGGCCAGAGGTTGGGCGTAAGCCAAAATAGCTTGCCGTGTCATCTCCGTTTGCTGAAAAGCCCCTGATAGCTCACGCTGCCAAGTCAGGTCTTGCCAATGTCGCCAACTTTCATGCTGCAGCCACGTCCCCGCCCACGATATCGTGCTCGACCTTACCTTCTGTCCAGCCTCTTGCGCCTCAGCCTCTGCTTGTCCTTCCTCTTTGAGAAGCATGAGACCATAGTTCTGAAAAGCTAGAGGATCGTGATAGGCCAGAGCTCTTTGCCCTTCATGATGAAGGGCCGCTCGCAGTCTAAGCACCTCTTGTCTTTCGCTTAGAGCAAAAACAAGCCAGGTCTCGAACACGAGAAGCGCTGGTAAGATCATGGCTAGGTAAAGACTTACGCTGCCAAGCTTCCCCCTTGAGGCACGTATCTTGTCGAGCTTTCCTGGAGATCTTAATCCGCTCTTCAAAAAACAAAATCGCCTCCACGTCCTCAAGGCTTCCCTCCCGTCACCGTCTCATAAATCCCCTTCACCAAATCGCGTCCCACCAAAAGGCGCTGTCGAAGGAGGCAGGCTTGCGTTAGCACTTGCACCCTAGGCAAGTCTTCTTGCTGGATCATTTGATAAACAACCCTACTTTGCGTCTCGTTTTTCAGACGCTTGGCATCAGCGATCAAAGCTCGATGGGTTTCTCCAGCTGTTATGACGCTCTGACCGAGTAAAAAAAATAGCAGCAACAGGGTTATGGGCATAACGCCTGCCGCTTCTAAACTTGTGCCCATATCATCACCTCCGCCCCCATTTTCATTCTGCAGAGGCTTTGTGATCTCAGAAGAAATGAGCCTAAAAATCCCAAAAACCACCTAATCACACCTAACCTAGGCTGCTAAATCTAAGCGGCATACAAAAGCTCCTCAAGATGTCCTTGGGGAGCTTTGAACCTGTGATTTTAACTGGGTGGAAGGGTACGAACTTTAGCTAAGGAGTTTACGCCAATCAAGGTCACCGCGATCGATCGCCAGCACCAAAATTTCTGCTGAAGCCACATTGCTTGCGTAAGGAATGGTGTTTTGATCGCAAGCTCGCATCAACAATTCTTGCTGTGCGTAGTCGCCTTCTTTGGGGTCACGAAGATACAAGACACCGTCTATCTCGTTGTAGCGAGCCCTAAATGTAAATTGTTCCAAGCCAGAGGCAATATCGGTAGAAACACCAATAACCGACAAAGGCGTCTCTTCCTGGATCAAGCGAGCCGTGTGATGGAAGGAATAAAGATCGTGTTTGGAGAGGATCTGACTGTAGGCTAAACAAAAATTAACGAGCAACTCGTTTTTAGCGCGATCCGCCAACAGTACAATTTTCACAACGAAGCCTCCTCGCTACATCCAAAAGACCTGAAATTCATTTATCCCATTCTAACTCACTATTGTCAAAACGTTCAAGTCAGAAGCAAAATGTACAGGCAAAATTACCAGAACGCACGAATATTGCGCGTTTTCCGCCTATTCCAACGCAAGCAGCACATCCAATCAACTCCGATCAGTTGGGATCATAGCGATAAGAAAGTGCCTTATAGCCTTCGTATCCAAAATACTCGTCGAGCAAAACTCTTGCTAGATAACTTGTGCTAGCCCCCCAAACACCATTATTAAAGTTGCTGGCATAGGCGACTTGCGGATCATCATAGGGTGCAAAGACAACAAATATGCCATTCGTTTGCATCTGTTTTTCATTGGGCACAATGACATCGGCCGTTCCTGTTTTTGAACCAGCCTGATATTCCACATTTTCAAAAATAGGATGCGTTGACGATCTGGGGTTAGTAAAAGTTGCCAGCATGCCTTTGCGCACTTCTTCCAAGGCGTCTTGGCGGAAAGGCAAATCCTGTGACACTTTTTCATGGCGCATCAAGACTCTGCCGTCCTGAGCTGTGATTTCTTCAATGAGATGGGGATTCGAAAGTTTGCCTGTAGCAATACCCCCTACGGCTCTGGCCAGTTCCAGAACCGTATAAGCATTCATACCCTGCCCAATCGAAGTCTGAGCCATATCGGCTGGGAACCAGATCTGGTCGCCTGGATTTTGGTTGATGCGCGCTTTGAGAGCACGTGAGGGTACCAAGCCACTGACCTCATCCACCTCAATACCACTGCGCTGACCTAAGCCAAGTGTTTTAAGTACAGGGGTTAGTCGATCAATACCCAACTTGATGCCCCGGTCATAGAAATAGACGTTACAGGAGTAGGTCAAAGCGTCATAGAGGTTCATATCTTGGTGTGGCGCTTCACACTTAAAAAGCAAGCCATCGACATCATAAACGCCTGGGTTGTAAATGGTTTCTGTGGCTGGCACGATATGGTTTTCCATAACCGCCAAGGCTGTGAAAACTTTAAAAGTGGAGCCTGGTGGATTGATGCTCATCGTGGCTCGATTGAGCATCGGCTTATTTTCATTGTCCGTCAGATAGGTCTCTACCCTAGCTGCTGCCGCCTTATCAGTTGCCATCCGAATAAAGTCCTCAGGATCATAAGTCGGATAATTCAACATGGCCAAGACGGCCCCATCGTGCTTGAGATCCAAAAGCACCGCCTGTGCCTCAAGGTTTTTTAAACCAGGCTCAGAAAAACGGGGGCGGCCAAACTTCGGGCTATCATAAAACTCAATCATTCTTTTGAGTTCTCGCATACCTACTTCTTGCAGACGGCTATCGATGGTAAGGCGGACATTAGCCCCAGGCACTTCAGCTTTGCCTTGGCGCCCCTGGAGTTGGCTCGGCAGCGGATTATCTTCCCATACTTGATAGTTGGCAAGTCCTTCTTGTCCGTGCAAGTAGCGCTCCACACTGCGCTCAATGCCAGCTTTGCCGACAATATCATCGTTGCGATAGCCCATTTTTTCGAGTCGCTGATATTCTTCTGCCGAAATGGGGCCCACATAGCCTAAAACAGGAGCCATAAGCTGCGCTTTGTCGCTATAGTGTCGCTGGTAGTGCTCGATAGCTACGGCTCCCTTGTAGCGAAAATTCAGCTCTTCACATTGTTTCACAACCTCATCGGGCACATCCTGAGCTATCTCGATAGGCTCACCCTGAGTAAAGGCCCAATTGTCCAAATAGAGTGTAAAACGCAAGCGCAGAATACGTCTCACATCCTCATCACTATAGTCGGGCGAAATATGAAATTTGGTATAGCTCAAGAAGCGATAAAACTGCTCGGGATCTCGTTTGGCGTAGCGTCTGTCCGTCCAGTCATCTACCTGTCCATCGATCGGCTGTTCAAGAGCCAAATAATTGCGATTGCGCTGCCAATAAACAACATCTTCAACGGGAACCGTAAAGCGCATCTGATCAAGGTCTAAATAGCGTTCAATAGCATGGCCGTAGTCAACTTGGTAGCGTTCCAAGAGGCGTGCAATATCAAGCAGAACAGCATTGAGTTCGTCATCTTTGAGGCCTGTATACGCAAAGGCCAGGTTCATTTGTGATGCTGAGAACGCCAAAGGCACACCGTTGCGATCCACGATGCTCCCTCGGGCTGCTGGCACACGGACTTGTCGCTGGATTTGATAGCTCGTTTGTCCCAAATCGGCTTCTTGATGAACCCTTTGCAAATCAAAAACACGCCAAAGATAAGCCAGACAGAAGAGCAGCAAAAAGAGGGCATATATGAGGTAGCGACCCCGGAGTTTTTTGGCCTTTTTGCTCTGCTTCTCAGCCTCCTGGGCTACTTGCTCGGCTCTTTCGCTCAAATCATCTAAGTTCTTTTTTATCTTGAACAATTAAAGCTCCTCGTCTTTCGAAAAAAGCAAATACTTGCTTTTCGAGTAGGGGCGAAACCATGAAAAGATGGCCGCCATAGGCAAAATGATAAGCCACTGTATAAGGGTTTTCTGCAAAACAGAAAGGGCATATGACCCTATGGGTGGCAGCCCAAAGCCACTCCCCTGTATAGTCGAAAAAACACTCATCCCCATGATTAAGGTGAGCTGTTCAACCAAGACCAAGAGAATATTGAGCAAGGTCAATAGAAGCACATTGCTATGCAAGCGCTTTCGAAGGAAATGAGCCCCTAAAAAAGCGGCAGCTAGGCACAAGCACAAGCCTAAGCCTAGAGATCTAGCAAATTGGTAATCGAGCAAAAGGCCTGCCACTATAGCAATGATAAGGCCATCTCGGCTGCCATAGAAAAAGCCTGTCAGGGCAGAAAAGAGAAAGAGAAAATTAGGCTTTCCGCCCAAGTCAGCCCCCCAAGGCCAGTTCACCTGCAAAACAAAGCAGAGCAGCATATAAAAGGCGTAGACCACCCACGCTCGCAAAGTGGAAGCCTGCATCTTCACGGAGCCATCTCCTGCTCTGTTGCTGCTCTCCCCTCACGATCTGCGTTAGGTACGACAACAAAGACATTTCGCAAATCTGAAAAATCCACGTAGGGTTTTAGGCTGGCCCAAACGCCACTGTAATCATGATGAACGGCCTGAATAACACCTATGGGGATACCTGCGGGATAAAGGCCGCCTTCACCTGATGTCAAAAGTTCATCTCCAACTTCGAGTCGAGCTGTTGACGGTATGCGGTCTACCAAACACAGGCCATCTTTTTTGAGCATCCAGGATCCCTGCACCCTGACGGCACTGCCATCTATTCGATTCACTCTAGCTGATACACTGCTGCCTTCTGCCACAATGGGTAAAACTTTTGAACTCGCAAGGTCTGTTAGCAAAACACGGCCAACAAGATGCATATTCACATCAACAACTGTCGCTCGGCTGCTATCTTGCTGGCTCAATCGATCTTGCTGGCCGCGATCAATGCGCAATGTATCAAACCAGCGATCGAGAGCGAGACTGAGCACATTGGCGTGCATGACAGTTGAGCCGCGATAGCGTTCTTTTATTTGAAGGCCATCCCGCAGTTCCTTGTACTGCTCCAAATCTGCACGCAGCTGATGATTTTCCTGCTCCAACTGCGCATTTTTCTCTTGCAAGGCCAGGATGTCTTGGTTTAACTTTTCACCTTCCTGCAAATTCTGGCGAAAATTCTCTAATCCCTGTCCCCACCTAGCAACAAAACTTTGCACGGGTGTCATCACAACTGATAAGGGTGAAAAAATTTTGGGTAAAGAGCTGCTAGGAAAGCATGCGAGCAAGAAAATAAGCCCAGCCAGCAGACCGATCAATAAAAAGGTAGCTTTAGGGTGTTTCAAGCGCTTAGACATAAGAGGGCCTCATCTTAATGGAGCCTGTCGTGTATAGCCAACGCCTGCTCATACTTATGAAACACCCAGGTATTCTTCTAACGTAATGCTTGGGTTGCCGCCAATTTCGGCTGCTACCTCTTTGCCGACATAACGGAAATGCCAAGGCTCGTACATATAGCCAGTAACAGATTCTTTGCCTTCCAGATAACGTAAAATCCAGCCATAGCGCCAACTGTTAGCAGCCAACCATTGACCAGCAGGATGTTTTCCTAATGCTTCCTCGAGACCTATCTCCGGTACAGACATGTCTAGGGCAAGCCCCAGCTGGTGCTCACTCTGCCCAGGCCGTGCAGAATAACGCGAAGCCGCAGCCAAACCATCCACTGCCACATAGCCATTAAATAGCTCTTCTTGATATTCGTAGCTGCGATAGCCGCTGTAAAAGCGAATATCAAAACCAGCTTCCTTGGCTGCCGCCTGTAATTCCTTCCACGCCTGCATGGCTTCGGGCCTCAAATGCCAGCGGTCGTTGTACTTGTCGATCTTAACGGGTTTATATGCTCGACTACCCCAATGGTTTTTATTGACAAGTTCGATTCCACGCACACGATAGGGCGTATCTAGCTCAGCACCACGGCGTCCATCTGGAGACTGTGGTTCTTCGGTCGTGCTTGTTGTTGGCTTCGGAGCCTGTGTTGCGGCCTCTGTTGGCGCTGCTGCAAGTGGTGAGGTCTCAGCAGGCGTATCTTTCGAAACAGACGGCGTCGTATCTCGCCTCTCATCGGATAAAGAGGCTTCAGATTTCTCCACACTTGGTGTTGCGTTCATGTCAGATGGTGCTGACAAACTTTCGGCAGGAATAGACGGTGACAAGGAAAGATTAGCTTCTCTATGATCACTCGAAGATGCAGCCATAGAGAGCGGTGGAGGCATGTTTCGGTTGCCACAAGACGACAAGACTAAGGCTGTTCCCAAAAGCAGCAAGCCCTCTACTGCAATTCTTTTATGACGGTGCAAGCGATTATAGAAAAAGCGGTGCATATGAACCCTCCATAGTTTTTTTATCTTATCACGCCCATACCCATTCTCAGCGCAACAGGACATCTCCCCGCCTTTTGAGCTTTCGTCGTTCAAGCTGCTAATAGGCCGTTTTGTCGCATTGAGTAATAGTTATGATCCGAGATAATAACATGATCAATCAAAATGACACCTATGGTTTTCC
>JAEZYR010000029.1 GCA_023442635.1 Bacillota bacterium
GTCTTAGCCCCAGAAGAAGTGGCGGATTTTCAGCCGCAAAACTGGCCAAAGACAGAGGCGCTCTTAGCCCAGTATGACTGCCGCTTGATCGGATTGGGAAGCTCAGCCAACTTTCACGATGCTCAGACTTTGGAGGCCAAGAAAGCAGAAGCCCAAAGAGCCATTCGCGTTGCCGCCGCCTGTCAGATTCCTTATGTCCGCGTTTTTGGCAATAACCTGCCTCCAGCCTCTCAGCCAAAAGAACGTGAGGCTTGTATTCAGCAAGTCGCTAGCGCTTTGAGTGGGCTAGCCGACCTAGCTGCTGAGCAAGGGGTGGAGCTTTTGCTGGAAGTCCATGGCGATTTCAACAGCTGTGAGACGCTCGGGCCTTTGCTATCCCTGGTCGGACAGCGCCAAGGTTTTGGCCTGATCTGGGATGTAGCCCATTCAGATCGCGCTTGTGGCGATCATTGGCAGGCCTTTTTTGAGCTGATCTGGCCATGGGTGCGTCACATTCACCTCAAAGACCATCACCGTGGACAGAATCTGCCCGATGCCAAGCCTGATGCCCCGACCGAGACCAGACTCTGCTTGCCAGGAGAGGGCGACATCCCCCTCAAGGCCATTGTTGAAGAGACGCTTCGCCAGGGCTATGAAGGCTATTACAGCTTAGAGTGGGAAAAACAATGGCACCCTGAACTGCCACCTCTTGAGCAAGCCCTTGAGGCCTATGTCCAACTGATGGCAACATGTGAGTAGGCTAGCTTAGTTCTAACCTATCCCAAACGGCAGAAGCTCTCCGCTTACAGGCGGAGGGCTTTTGTTTTGTAAAGGCATCTCAAATTGCTACTAAGAATGAGAAAAAAGCAAGGATCTTCTCGGCTGCCTTTTAATATTCGATGGAATTTATAAAATTCATTAGTTAGCGTAAGCTAATGTTCGTGCAATCGCGTATGGCCGAATTGCCAGTTTTTCTGTACGCTTTGCGTGTTGAGTGAGCCATGGCTAATTAACTGCATGGCCATGACGGCTCTTCTCAAAAAATACCGGCAGCAAAGCCTGCCTTTTTTAGGAGGAAGACATGCGAAAGGTCAGTTTAACCTTAGCAAGCCTAGCCCTGAGTGCCATCGTACTCGTTGGTTGCAGCAATGGAGGGCAGAAGGTAAGCCCGACGACATCTGAGCCAGCGGCCCAGAGTGAATCCAAGCCAAGCGCAGCACCTTCAAGCGCGCCATCCAGCTCGCCAAGCAGCGAAGCATCCAAGTCATCTGAGCCTTCGAGCGCAGCTGCTGTGAGCTACCCGATTACGATCAAGCATACGTCGGGTGAGACGACGCTGAAGGCCCAGCCCAAGCGCGTGGTTGTCTTTGATATGGCTGCACTCGACAGCATTGATGCCATGGGTCTCGGTGATGTCGTGGTTGGCGTGCCTGGCAGCTCTATCCCAACCTGGCTCAAGGATGATCAGGGTATCGACTACAGCAAGCTCCCAGCCATGGGCTCCATGAAAGAGCCAGATATGGAGGCCATCGCCAAGATCAAACCCGACCTCATCTTGATTGGTGGTCGTATGGCGGCCAACTATGAGGCCTTGAGTGCGCTTTATCCCACCATCAACAGCAGTGTGAGCTGGCGCGACAGCGTGGACAACTATTCTGAGCGCGTAGCGGAGAGCATTACGCAGCTGGGTCAGATCCTGGGTCACCCTGCAGAGGCGGCCAAGGCACACGACCAGCTCGAGGCTTTGATGGCTAAGTACAAGGACCTCGGCAAAGACAAGGGCTCTGCCATGGTCATCATGACCAACGCTGGTGAGATTTCAGCTCACGGCAAGGGCAGCCGTTGGGCGCCTATCTACGAGCTCTTTGGCATGAAGGAAGCTTTCCAAGCCAAGAAGGCTGACGAGGGTCACAAGGCCGAGAAGCTGTCTTTTGAGATGGTGCAAGAGGCCAACCCAGACTGGATCTTCGTCGTCGACCGCGATCAGGCTGTTGGCAAGAAAGATACCAACGGCAAGAATGCTGAGCAGGTCATGGACAACGAGCTGGTGGCTTCAACGAATGCCGCCAAGAACGGCCACATCGTGTACTTGACCCCAGAGCGCTGGTACATTGTCATGACGGGAGCTGCCAACTATGAGGCTATGCTGACCGAAGTGGCTGATGCACTGCAAAAGTAAGATCAACCGTGTGATTTAGGTCAGAGCGTGCGCCTGAACAGGTATTTGTTTAGGCGTGCGCTTTTGCTTAGGGCGTTTTCCGTCAAAGTGGCAGGGAGCGCTCTCCGTATATCTAAAAGGAGTGAGCTGATGCAGCAAAGCCCCTCTTGCGCAAATGAAAAAAAGCCAGGATCAGCTTTGGCTCTGGAAAATGGGCCAAAAGCTCAGATCAAGACTGGTCATTGGACGGCAGGCCAAAAGCTTGTTTTGCTTTTGGCGCTTGCCCTGCTGCTGATCCTTGTCGTTGCCTCCATCATGGTGGGCGCCGGTCGCTTCTCTCTCATTGACCTCTTGCTAGGTCGGGGAACGGCTCGGGATTGGCAGTTGCTGATGGTTTCTCGTATTCCGCGTACGGCGGCGATTGTGCTCTCGGGCGCTTCGATGGCTACCGCTGGACTGGTCATGCAAATGTTGGTGCAGAACCGTTTCGTGGAGCCCTCGACAACGGGGGTGACGGAATCGGCTGGCCTGGGTATCTTGCTTATCACCATTTTTTGGCCTGGCGCCCCGATCTTCCTCAAAATGTGCTTTGCCGTGCTCTTCGCACTTGTGGGCACTTTTTTGCTGATTGCCCTCATTCGAGCCATCCCCAAACGTGACCTCATCATTGTGCCTCTGCTGGGTATGGTCTTGGCAGGTGTGATCGGAGCAGCCTCGACCTTCTTAGCCTGGGAGTTTCAGCTGCAAGGTACGCTGGCGGCCTGGACCCTGGGCGACTTTTCGGGCATACTCCGCGGCCGCTATGAATTGCTGTATATTGTTGCGGCGGCTGCCGTGGTGACCTATTTCTTTGCGGATCGTTTTACCGTGGCTGGCTTGGGCGAAGAATTGTCGCGCAATTTAGGCTTGGATCGCAATCGCATTACTTGGATAGGCCTCGTGATCGTGGCCGTTGTGGCTGGTATTACGACGGTTGTGGCTGGTTCCTTGCCCTTCCTCGGGCTGGTGGTGCCCAACCTCGTCTCACTGTTTTTGGGCGATTATATGCGGCGAGCCTTGCCTTTTGTGGCCATTGGGGGAGCGGTCTTTGTCTTGATGGCTGACCTTGTGTCGCGTTTGGCTATTGCGCCAGCTGAGTTACCTGTCGGGGTCGTGATGGGCGTGACTGGCGCGGCGGTCTTTTTGATTGTGATATGGAGGGCTCTGAAGCGATGAGTGCTCGTGAATACCTAGAGGCCGTGCCTGAAACGAAGGCTGAATTGGAGGCCAAGCAGCCAGCTACTGGGCAGGGGGGCGAAAATCGGAGCCTAGAGGCCAGAATGAGCCGCCTGAAGGCTGTTTTGACGGCGCGCAAGCGAGATATCAGCTTGCGGATCATCCTAGCTTGTCTTTGTGCCGTGGGGCTTTCGGCCTTCTTTTTGCTCTACGATGCCCTGCCCTATTGGGAGCTCATCGGCCACCTTCGCGTCAGTCGCTTTTTGGCGCTGCTGGTGGTGTCGGTTTCTTTGTCGGCTGCTACAGTCGTCTTTCAGGCTGTTACCCGCAACCGCATTCTTAGCCCCTCGGTCATGGGCTTTGATGCCATGTTTTCCTTGATTGTGACGGGGGCTGTCT
>JAEZYR010000086.1 GCA_023442635.1 Bacillota bacterium
GGTAGGGTAGGGCGGCTTCGATGACGGCTTTATCGTTAGAAAGAAGGCCTAGACAAAAGCGGGGGAAAAGCTGTGCGGCCAGGCAGAAAAAGAGGGAGGCCAAGAAGCCCAAGCGCAGGGCAAGACCCACGATGCGGCGAACGGTTTCGAGCTCGCCGCGCCCCCAGTACTGTGAGGCTAGGATGCTGAGCGCTGCCCCTAGGCCTGTTGCCACCATTTGCAAGAAAACCGTCAACTGGGTGGCGAGGTAGACAGCGGAAACAGCTTGATCACCCAGCTCCTTGATCATGAGGTTGTCGACCAGAGAAATGGAGATCGCAATAAAATAATTCAGGACAATAGGCAGGGCGACAGCAAAAAAACGGCCGTAAAAAGCCAGCTGGCGGATGACCTTCCCATCATAAGGCGAGTTGGGGAGAAGCTTATCCATGGGAAGTGGAGGGGCGATCGACTTGAACATGCGGGCATTCTAGCACGCGTGCCAGAGGGCGACCAGGCCTCTTACGCTTTGCCAGACGCGGTGCTGACGAGATTTGCTTATAGGTATTCGGTAGACATTCGGGTCTGTTTAAGGCTTACTTTGCACCTTAGCGCATTTTAGGCGGTTTTTAATACGGCCTTTGTTTGCTTTTAGCTTAAACTGAAAGCAATGCCAAAAAGGAGTATCGCTATGCCGACACGCCCAAGCCCGAAAAAACATATACCTATCGTTATTTATGCGGCCTTAGTGATCTGTCTCATGATCGCGATGAACCGCCTGATTTTGCCAGTCTTGACCCAACCTCAGACGAGGACGGTGGACTACGGTTCTTTTTTGACCTTGATCAAGCAACAAGCCGTCGGTGTGGTGGAAATTGAGACGGAAGAAATCAACTTCATTCTGCTCAATGACCTGCCCAAAGATGTGCAGCAGAAAATTTTGGAGTATCGCAAGGGTCAAGTCGGCCTAGATGAAGCTTCGTCTCAACCCCAGGGCGAAAAGCCAACTCAGGAGGCGACTAGCGCCCTCGAACGCTATCAGCGAGCAGGTGAGAGCAGCCTGAAGGGTGTGCTGGACAATTACCACGCCACGCGCAACACCGTGATCTACAAGACCAGTCGCGTGGATGACCCCGACTTGGTCAACCGCTTGTTTAAGGCGGGGGCTGTCTTTCAGCAGGTCTACCCCAAGGCCGCCAACCCCATTATTGTCTTTCTGCTGAGTTATCTGCTGCCCTTAGGCCTTTTCTTGCTGGTAGGCCTCTTCCTCAACCGCTATCTTATGAAGCGCCTGGGAGCCAATCTGCCAGGTGGGGGCAGCACCCTGAAATTTGGCAAAAGCAACGCCCGTATCTATTTGCCCGAAGAAGCTGACCGCAAGACCTTCGCCGATGTGGCTGGCGAAGTTGAAGCCAAAGAAGCGCTGAGCGAGATTGTCGACTTTTTGCATGATCCCAGTCGCTACGAGCAAATCGGAGCCAAGTGCCCAAAGGGTGTCCTTCTCGTCGGCCCGCCCGGTACGGGCAAGACGCTGTTAGCCAAAGCGGTGGCTGGTGAAGCCAGGGTGCCTTTCTTCTCGATTTCAGGATCGGAATTTGTGCAGATGTTCGTGGGTATGGGTGCGAGCAAGGTGCGCGACCTCTTTGAGCAGGCCAACCAAAAAGCGCCCTGTATTGTCTTTATTGATGAAATTGACACCATCGGCAAAAAGCGCGATGGCGTGGGGATGACGAGCAATGACGAGCGCGAGCAGACCCTCAACCAGCTCTTGACCGAGATGGACGGCTTCCAGGACAACAAGGGCGTGGTCATTCTGGCCGCAACGAATCGCCCAGACTCCCTCGACCCTGCCCTTTTGCGCCCAGGCCGTTTTGATAGGCGTGTGGCCGTCGAATTGCCCGACTTAGCAGGACGAGCAGCTATTTTGCGCGTCCATGCAAAGCAAGTACGCCTCAGCCCCCAAGTCGACTTCGAGGCTTTGGCACGCCAGACTGCTGGTACATCTGGCGCGGAGCTGGCCAACATGATCAATGAAGCGGCCTTGCGAGCTGTTCGTCGCGGTTCTAGATGGGTTGAACAGCATGACCTAGAGGAAAGTGTCGATGTGGTGCTAGCGGGTACCGCCAAAACCAGCGCCGTGATCGATCCTAACGAGAAGCGCGTGATCGCCTATCACGAGATTGGCCATGCTTTGGTGGCCGCCAAACTCGAGGGCAGCGCACCTGTTCAGAAAATCACCATCGTGCCGCGTACGTCGGGTGCCTTGGGCTTTACCATGCAGGCTGAGCACGGCGACAAGTACCTTTATACGAAAGAAGACTTGCTCAACCAGATCACAGCGATCACGGGCGGTCGAGCTGCAGAAGAGGTCATCTTCGGTCGGGTGACGACGGGGGCGGCCAACGACATCCAAAAGGTCACACGCATCGCTAGAGCTATGGTGGCGCAGTATGGCATGAGTGAGCGCTTTGGCATGTTGGAACTTGAGACGACCCAAAATATCTACCTCGGAGGCGAGCACCAGCGGAATTGTTCAGAAGAGATGGCTGCGAAAGTGGACAACGAAGTCCAGCGCATCGTTGAGGCTTGCCATGCCAAGGCCTGCCAAATCCTCGAGGAGCACAAGGCGAAATTGCACGCCTTAGCCCAACACCTGCTGGAGCAAGAGACCATCAGTGGAGCGGAGTTCATGGCCATCCTCGAAAAAGAGGACAGCGTTGAGCCAGAAAGCCTTAGCCAAGAACGAGAGCAAGGAAGTGAGCCCCATGCCATCTAAACAGCTTGCCCTTTCGAAAAAACTTGCTTTTTCGACTCTGGGTTGTGTGGATTTGAGCCTCAAAGAACAGCTAAAGCTGGCTCATAAATTTGGTAT
>JAEZYR010000117.1 GCA_023442635.1 Bacillota bacterium
GGGCCCTAATGGCACGGGCAAATCCACATTGGCCAGCACCTTGATGGGGCATCCACGTTATACCGTGGACGAAGGCAGCGTCACCCTAGATGGTCAAGATCTGCTCTCGATGAGCGTAGACGAAAGAGCGCGTGCAGGCCTTTTCTTGGCCATGCAGTACCCAGCTGAAGTGAGCGGCGTGACCAATGCCGACTTTTTACGAGCCGCTGTCAACACCCGGCGCCCGAACGAAAAGCCGATCGGCCTTTTCCCTTTTCGCAAACAGCTTAAACAGGCCGTCAACCGCCTTGAGATGAATGAAACTTTGCCTGAGCGCTATCTCAACGAGGGCTTCTCAGGTGGTGAGAAAAAGCGCAATGAGATCCTGCAGATGATGCTTCTAGAGCCCCGCATCGCCATTTTGGATGAAATCGATTCGGGCTTGGACATTGACGCCTTGCGCATTGTAGGTCAGACGGTTACAGCGCTAAGTCAGGAGCGCGGCGAAGAAATGGGCGTTTTGCTCATCACGCACTACCAGCGTCTGCTCGACTATATTCGCCCAGATGTTGTCCACGTCATGATGAATGGCCGCATTGTCAAGAGCGGTGATGCCGATCTAGCCCGCCGCCTTGAAGCTGAGGGCTACGAATGGCTACGCCGTGACCTAGGTCTATCACAAGACGCTGAGGAAGCATTCGAAGGCTGAGGTCGCTTATGCAAAAATTAGTTGAAATCCGTTATGGCCTAGGCCTGTCACAGTGGCCTGCTTATGTGATTGATACGAGGGGTCAGCACGTATGTGCGCCTTTGGAAGACTTGGAAGAAGGCAAGATCCCAGCCTCTGCGATGGTCGAGTCGGAGGAGTGCTGCTGCACGAAGTCACTGGGTTCTGAGGACTTACATGCCCAAGGCTTGCCGCAGTTTGAGGTCATTGCCCCTCCGAGCTGTGAGGCGCTCCAGCGTTTTCGCGTGCCAGAAGCAGAAGCCAAGCAAGCCGTACCCAAACGACCCTTGCCCTGCTGCGGTAATTTGCGAGCCCTCCGCCTACGGCTTCCTCAGCGAAAGCTACTAGATGGCCAAACGGCTGAGCGAACGGTCTTGCCTATTGTCTTTACAGGCGAGGTTAGCGAGGGCTGTTATCTCAAACTAGAAGTCGAGCGTCTGGCAGAGTGGCATATTGTTTTGCTTACGGTGAAGGCCGAGCAACCCTTGTATCTAGAAGTTGAACAGGCAGAAGGCAGTCGTCTGCAGTTGGACATTCTCAAGCATCCGGGCTTTTCGACTTGGCAGCTTCTCGCTTGGCGTGCTGAACTAGGGCGAGATGCCCACTTGTCACACCACAGCATCAATCTAGACAGCTCCGCTTACCAGGTGGGACAGGTACACCTCAATGGCGAAGGCAGTTCTTTAGAAAGCGCAAGTTCTTCGCTCATTCCGCACTATGAGCAGCAACGTCTAGATATCAACGTTGACCATCACGCGCCTCATACCCAGTCTAGTGTGATGAATCATGCGGTGGTTCAGGGCTCTGGCCGTGGCGTTTATGCCGTTCGAGGCAAAATCGACAAATCAGCTTCCGACTCCGATTGCCAACAAGAAAGTCGCTTCTTAACCCTTTCTCCGAGTGCAGTGGCTCAAAGCTATCCCGTCCTTTTGATTGACGACTACGATGTCAAGGCAGGACATGCTTCTAGCGTGGGTAGCATTGATGAGGAGACACTCTTTTATCTCCAGAGCCGCGGTCTCAGCCGAGAAAGCGCGCAGCAGCTTTTGACCATCGCTTTTTTGGATCCCGCCATTCACGGCCTTGTTGCAGGCTCAGCTGGGCGCTTGGATAGTCTGGGACGCTATTTGAAACGTTATTTGTTGGAGCGTGTGTGATGGATCAAGCTTATCTAGCTGCTATTCATAGTTGTCCAGCCTTGGATCCCTCAGTTCGTGATGCCTTTCCCATGACCCGCGTCCTGAGCCATGGCAAGCCTTATGCCTACCTCAACAGCGCTGCGACGGCGCTCAAGCCTCAAGTCGTCTTGGATGCGATGGCGCGCTACTACCAGGAGTATGCGGCCTCGGTTCATAGAGGGGTTGACCAGATATCACATCGCAGCACCATGGCTTATGAAACGGCGCGCCAGAAGGTGGCCAGCTTTTTGAATGCGGCCTGTCCTGAGAGCATCATCTTCACCTCGGGCACAACAGCCTCGATCAATTTGTTGGCTTTGACTTATGGCCTGACACATGTCCAGGCTGGTGACGAAGTGGTACTAACCCAAAATGAACACCATGCCAACTACGTGCCTTGGCAACAGCTCTGCCTCAAGCAGGGGGCGACCTTGCGCCTCGCTGAACTGAATGAACGGGGCGAACTCACTGCCGAAGCCCTCGAAGCTGTCATGAACGACAAAACGCGCATTGTGGCCTGCTCGCATATGACTAACGTTATGGGCGCAGCTAATGACCTGCCAGCTTTGGCTGCCGTGGCCCATCACTACGGTGCGGTTTTGGCCGTAGATGGCGCGCAGGGTGTCGTCCACGAACGACCAGACTTGAGCGCCTGGGATGTCGATTTTTATGCCTTTTCGGGCCACAAATTATATGGACCAACCGGCATTGGCGTCCTCTATGGCAAATACGAGTTGCTGCAAGAGATGCCGCCGCTTTTTACTGGTGGCGAGATGATCGACCGCGTCGAGCGCTACGAGAGCAGCTTCCGCGAGGCGCCCTATCGCTTTGAAGCGGGAACACCACCGATAGCAGAAGCTATAGGCCTTGGTGTTGCCATTGATTTTGTGAATCAGCTAGGCTACTGCGGTATGCAAAAAAAGGTCTGGCAACTCACCCAGGCTGCCATGGATGGTCTGGCCAAAATCGACCACATCCAAGTCTACAATCCCAGCAACGCTTTTTCTGGGGTGATTGCTTTTAATGTCAAAGGCGTCCATCCCCATGATGCCGCTTCGGTTTACGACCGCGAGGGCATTGCACTCCGAGCGGGGCATCACTGCTCACAACCCACGATGAACTGGTTGGGCTGCAACGCCACGCTGCGCGCCTCTTTCGCTATCTATAACACGCCAGAAGAGGTCGAACGCTTTGTCGAAACCAGCAAGAAAGCAGGTGACTTTCTCGATGTCCTTTTCTGATCAAGATCGCGAACTTTTTAGGCAGATTATTACGGACCACTACCAGCACCCCCGAAACAAAGGCCTTTTGGAGGATGAGCGCTATATCACGGTTCGCCTCAAAAACCCTAGCTGTGGTGACGATCTGACCGTGCAGCTCCTGATCGAGCAAGGTGAGATTAAGGATGTTCGTCAGCTAGGAGATGGCTGCTCCATTTGCTGCTCCTCAGCCTCGATGATGAGTGAGCTCTTGCGCGATAAGCCCTGCGAAGAAGCTCACGATCTGATCGACCGCTTCCGCCAGATGGTGCGGGGGGAGGACGTCGAAGTCGAGCTTTTGGAGGATGCCCAAAGCCTCAGTGGGGTGGCTCAACTGCCCCCGCGCATCAATTGCGCTATTTTGGCTTGGCAGGCAGCTGAGCGAGCGCTTGCGCAACAAGAGGGATCTGGTAGAGAAGTCGAGAGTCCCGAAGAAATCGTAGCCGTCGATCCCGAAAACGGCGAGAGGAGAGTCTGATGAATAAGCAGAATCAAGTCGATCCAGGATCCGATTCGAACATGACCCAGATGACGGGTGCTGATATTGAAAACGAAGCCCAGAAGGATGTCTATAGCCCTGAAGAGCTAAGCGAGCGCTTAGATCGCGGCTATCAGTATGGCTTTCGGGATGAGGTCGCAGACGTCAAGCGTATGCCGCCAGGTATCAACGAAGATGTCGTGCGCGAAATTTCTAAAATCAAAGGTGAACCCGAGTGGATGACCGAAAAGCGCGTGGCCGCTTATCAGCAGTTTGAGCGCATGCCGATGCCGAGCTTTGGCCATATCGGCGAGATCGACTTCCAAAAAATCACCTACTATGTCCGCTCTTCCGAACAGTCGGCTTCAGACTGGGAAGAGGTGCCAGAGAAAATCAAGGACACCTTCGAAAAACTGGGCATCCCGCAGGCCGAAAAAGAGCATCTGGCTGGTGTTACGACCCAGTACGAATCGGAAGTGGTCTACCACAAGATTCAGGAGGACTTGGAGGAGCTTGGCGTCATCTTTTTGGACACGGACACAGCCCTCAAAGAGCACCCTGAACTCTTTAAGCGTTATTTTGGACGTCTGGTGCCTCCAACCGACAACAAGTTTGCAGCTTTGAATTCGGCAGTTTGGTCTGGCGGCTCCTTTATCTACGTGCCCAAAGGTGTCAAAGTCCCCCGACCCCTTCAGTCCTACTTCCGCATCAACTCTGAGCGCATGGGGCAGTTTGAGCGCACTTTGATCATCGTGGATGAGGGAGCAGATCTACATTACATCGAGGGTTGTACAGCCCCTAACTACTCGAGTGACTCTCTGCATGCGGCCATCGTGGAAATCTTTGTCGAAAAGGGCGGGCGCTGCCGTTACACCACGATTCAGAACTGGTCGGACAATGTCTATAACCTTGTTACCAAAAGAGCTAGTGCGGCAGAAAATGCCCAGGTGGAGTGGATTGACGGCAATATCGGCTCTCGCTTGACGATGAAGTATCCAGCCATCTACCTCAAAGGCGAAGGGGCAAAGGGAACGACTGTATCCATAGCCGTAGCTGGCCGCAACCAGTGCCAGGATGCAGGTTCGCGCATGATTCATTTGGCCCCCGATACCTCATCTTCGATCATCTCGAAGTCCATCGCCAGACAAGGTGGCAATGCCATCTATCGAGGCACGGTAGACTTCGGTCCCAAAGCGCTTAATTCGAGGGCGCATGTGGAGTGCGACACGCTTATTCTGGATGAAGAAAGTCGCTCGGATACCTTGCCGACCAACCGCATCCAGAATGGCGAGAGCAGCCTAGAACATGAGGCGACGGTCTCCAAAATCAGCGAAGAGCAGCTCTTTTATTTGATGAGCCGAGGCTTGAGTGAAGCCCAGGCAACAGAAATGATCGTGATGGGTTTCTTGGAGCCCTTTACGCGAGAGCTCCCGATGGAATATGCGATCGAACTCAATCAGCTGATGAAGCTCGACATGAGCGCCTCTGTTGGCTGAGTGAGGCAGTCTGCAGGCATCCTTAGCAGAAAATCTGACTTTTGCTAAACTTGAAGCCTTGAATCTGAGCGAAAAGAACCGAGGCGAGTGGATCCGATGAAGACAGCTGAGTCCAAAACATGGTGGAATGAAGATGCCACTTTGAGCCGTGCAGATATTGCAGCTTGGGCTCAAGCCTGTCTTGACATGGATTGGTCGGCTTACGAAGCCGAGCAGGCTCCTAGCTGGCAGAAACGCCGCTTTTATCGAGCTGTCAAACGCAGCTTTGACGTGCTTGCTTCAGGGCTAGCGCTGATTCTTTTAGCACTACCCTTTCTTGGCATAGCCATTTGGGTCTATCTGGATGATCCTGGGCCTGTTTTTTTCGCCCAGACTAGAATGGGCAAAGAAGGCAGGCCCTTTCGCATTCTTAAATGGCGGAGCATGCGCCAGCATCCTGAAGGAGAGGGCGCACAAGTGACGATCGGGCGAGACCCACGTATTACGCGAGCTGGGCATTTTTTGCGACGGACTAAGCTAGATGAACTGCCACAGTTGATCAATGTCTTTCTGGGGCAGATGTCTTTGGTCGGGAGTCGCCCCGAAGTGCCTCAGTATGTAGCCTGCTACCCTGAAGCCTATCGCGTCCTTCTGCGCAGTCGGCCAGGCATAACAGATTGGTCATCCCTGCGATTGCGCCGCGAAAGTGAGCTTCTTGCCGCCTTGGCACCCACAGCTGAGGCGAGTGAAGAAGCCTATCGCCAGGAACTATTGCCCGCCAAAATATGGCTTTCGATTCAGGACCGCGACCAGCGAGCTGGCAGTTGGCATGACCTGGACCTCATTCTCCAAACCTGCCACATCAAGAAGCCTGTTCCAGCCGTCCAACTGACAGAAGCATAAAAGGCGGCAAGCCACGGTATCAGGGAGCGGATCTAAGGCAGAGAAGATCATTCAAAGCCTAGGAGCGGGAACTAGGGTATAGCCTGGCTGTCCGCTTGCTTGCGCCTTAAGAAGAAAGAAAAACAGCGCCCCGTGAGGAGCGCTGTTTTTTGAGGGCTAGAGCAGATTAGCTAGCCATTACTCAGTGCTTGAGCAGGGACTTCTCCCAGACCTCTGGTGCTTCGTAGCCCAGCAATTCGACCACCGTTGCGGCAATATTGGCAAGACCATTGCTATCGTCATCGCGCAATTCGTGGCGGCAGTCAGGATCAACCACGATAAAGGGCACACGATTGAGAGAATGGCTAGTTTTGGGCTGCAGCTCAGCAGAGCCCTTCACCTTTTGGAGCATGTCATCGGCATTACCGTGGTCAGCCGTCACGATGACCGTGTAGCCATGCTCTTTGGCTGCTGCCAACAGGCGAGCCAGGCCAAGGTCGACAGACTCCATCGCGATGATGACGGACTCCATCACGCCCGTATGGCCGACCATATCGCCGTTTGGATAGTTACAGCGAATAAAGGGGAAGCGTTTCTTCTGCATGGCCTCAATAACAGCATCGGTAATTTCGGCGCTCTTCATCCAAGGCCGCTGATCAAAGCTAACGCGATCAGAGGGGATTTCGAAGTAGTCTTCGAGCTCTTCATTCTCTTTGCCGCTGCGGTTGCCGTTCCAGAAGTAGGTTACGTGGCCAAACTTTTGGGTTTCGGAGCAGGCAAATTCGGGCACGCCCTTGCTGTTCAAAAATTCTGTGAGCGTGTTCGTGATTTTGGGGGGCGAGACCAAATAGTGCTTGGGGATCTGCAAGTCGCCATCGTACTGCAGCATGCCAGCGTAATAG
>JAEZYR010000131.1 GCA_023442635.1 Bacillota bacterium
ATCTGGCCGACCTCAAAGAGCGCCTCGGCCGTATAGTTGTCGCTCGCCGCTATGACGACAGCCCCGTCACAGCCCACGATCTCAAAGCTGCTGGTGCGATGGCTGCCCTGCTCAAAGACGCGATCAAACCCAATCTGGTGCAAACACTTGAAGCTTGCCCAGCCTTTGTGCACGGCGGTCCTTTTGCCAATATTGCCCATGGCTGCAATTCCGTTCTGGCCACGCGCCTGGCTCTGGCTCTTGGAGACTATTGCGTCACAGAAGCAGGTTTTGGGGCGGATCTTGGCGGCGAAAAGTTCCTAGACATCGTTTGCCCCGCCGAAAAACTCGAGCCATCTGCTGTTGTCTTGGTCGCTACCTTACGCGCCCTGCGCTACCACGGTGGTTTGGACAAAGCGCATTGGGGCGAGCCCAACCTGGCAGCTGTTCAGCAGGGTCTGGCTAACCTAGCCCGCCATGTCAGCAATCTCCGCGACCTCTTCAAGCAAAAAGTCGTCCTTGCCCTCAATCAATTCCCGAATGATAGCGCAGAAGAAATAGCTTGCTTGGCTGATTTTGCCCAGCAAGAAGGCATTGCCTTCGCTTGTTCGAGGGTCCATGCCGAAGGTAGCAAGGGCGGTCAAGACCTCGCTCAGGCCGTCATCGATCTTTGCCAAAAGCCCGAGCGCCCTCAGCTCGCCCATCCTTATGAAGCCGATTGGCCTCTGGTTGATAAAATCCGCGCCCTCGTCCAAAAGGTCTACCATGGTGCCGATGTCGAATTGAGTCCAAAGGCCAAACGCCTCTTGCAGCAATTCACAGATGAGGGTTACCAAAAGCTCCCGATCTGCATGGCCAAGACGCAATACAGCTTCTCAGACGACGCCAAAAAATTGGCCGCCCCCGAAGGCTTCCACATCACCGTGCGCGACGTCCAGCTCAAAGCAGGTGCTGGCTTTATCGTGGCTTTGACAGGTGAAATCATGACGATGCCTGGCCTCCCCAAAGTGCCTGCGGCCGAACAAATCGATGTCTCTGACGACGGTCAAATCACTGGTCTGTTCTGATTCGCAAAGTTCGGCTCCGTTTGGGCAAAACTCAGAAAACGCGAATTGAGAAGATGTCTTTTGGCAAGAAAAGGAGAAAAGGATGTCCAACGAAAAGTCAGCTCCAGCAGGAGAAGCGTGGTCACATTTAAGTTTGTCTGCCTTTCAGCAGCAATTAGCCTCCTCGGCTCCTACACCAGGTGGAGGAAGTGTCAGCGCACTTTGCCTGGCGCTAGCAGCAAGTTTAGGGCGCATGGTTTTGGCTTTGAGCGAAGGTAAAAAAGCCTATCAAGAGCATCGAGATACTTTGGCTGCTTGTGCCGCTTCTTGTGAGCAATTAGCCGCACGTGGTCTAGAAGGCATCGCCCTAGACGCCGAAGCTTTTGAGCCATTAACCCAAGCCTGGCAGCGCCCTAAGGACGATCCCGAAAGAGCCTTTGCCGTTCAGCTGGGACTCGAAGCTGCAGCCTCAGCTCCCCTAGCCCTCTTGCGGCTGTGCACGCAGCTCGCTCAAAGCCTCAAAGAACTCCCTGGCAAAACCAGCAAGTTGGCTCAGAGCGACATTGGCTGTGCGGCCGAACTCACCCTGGCCACCGCGCGTATGAGCGCCATGAATGTTCGCGTCAACACGCGCTTGATGGCCGATCGCGCTTGCGCCGAAAAAATCGATACCGAAGCTGAGGCCTGTTTGCTCAGTTGCAGCCGCCAGCTCAGCGAAGTCCTCAACCTGGTTTGGTATCAACTGCTACAGGTAGGAGGTTGAGAACATGCAGCTTCTACAGGGCAAGGCTCCCCGTCAAATGCTCCTAGAGCAAATATCGCAAAAAAGTCTCTGTCTAAAAGATCAAAGCGGCGTCGCGCCTTGCTTAGGTCTTGTTCGGGTGGGAGCCAAGCCTGACGACATGGCTTATGAAGGGCAAATCAAACGCTGCCTCGAAAAGTGTCATATGCAGGTGCGAACGACTTGTCTGCCTGAAGATTGCTCCGAGGCGGATCTTTACGCAGTTCTTTCAGCGCTGAATCAAGATCCTGAGATTCATGGCATTCTGCTTTTCAGACCCCTTCCGCCTCACTTGCCTCAGCACTTTATCCCCAACACCTACTGTTCACTCGTCAAAGACATTGATGGAATGACGCCTAGTGCTGCAGCCAATCTGTACCTGGGTCTGGAGGCTGACAAGGCGACCTCCTACCCCTGCACAGCAGAAGCTATTTTCCACTTGCTGGATTATTACAATATTGATCTAGTGGGTAAGCAAGTTGTGGTCGTCGGCCGCTCCCCTGTCATTGGCCGCCCTGCTGCGCTCTTGGCTCTGCAGCGCCATGCTACCGTTACGGTCTGTCACAGTCGAACGCAAAATTTGCCCCAAATCTGCCAAATGGCCGATGTCCTCATTTTGGCCTTGGGTCATCGCGACGTCATTTCGCCGAGTCACCTTCGCCCCAACCAGGTTGTGATTGATGTCGGCATCCACGTCCTCGAAGACGGCCAACTCGTAGGCGATCTATACCGCAGTGACATACCGCTTAGCGCTTGGCCCGAAGGCCTTCAAATAAGCCCTGTGCCTGGCGGTTTAGGCAGTGTCACAACCGCTGTTTTGGCTCTGCACCTCATCCATGCAGCAGAACAGCAAGTGCAAAGCGAAAAGCAGAAAGTCTAGGGTCTAAATCCGCCCCCAAGGCTCTACACGGCTCCTATATCTGTTAGGTTGAGATGCCTGCCTCAGTCAGGTGGGGTCTGACGGCTAACTGGGGCTGCTGACAATCTTTCGACGATATCTAGCAGAGCTTTTCTAAGCCTCTGCTAGATATTGGTAAGCCTCTAAACGGACAAAGTTGTGCTTTGGATCACAGCTATCGTCGTGTAAGCAAGTGCTGACTTTCGCTTCTGTTTGTTAGCCAAAGCTAATCTTCTTAATATCGCTTGCAGAGTTCTCGCGCCTTAACTAGTATAGTTCAGTAAATAACGAATGGAGGTGCACTATGCCCCAGATCGAGCTTGATATGAGCGTGCTCGATACAGCTCTCTTGGATGAGTTGGATACGTTCATTGACAGTCTACCCAACCCCAAGGGCAGTATCATCGCCGTCTTGCATAAGGCTCAGAACTTGTTTGGCTACCTGCCACGAGAGCTGCAAACTTATGTTGCGAAGCGCGTTGGACTACCCACGGCAAAGATCAATGGCATCGTGACGTTCTACTCCTTCTTTAACGAAGAGAAGAACGGTAAGTACACCGTCAGCGTCTGTATGGGTACAGCATGTTTTGTATTAGGTGCGCAACAGGTCCTCGACAAGTTCCGCTCCGAACTAAAACTCAAGCCCGAACAGAAAGTCACCGAAGATGGGCTCTTCACTGTAGCTGATGTGCGTTGCATCGGCGCCTGCGGCCTCGCTCCTGTTGTCCGCGTGAACGAGAAAATTTTCGGCCACGTCAAAGAGGCTGATGTCAACACGATCATTGAGAACTACCGAAAGGAGGCCGAAGCCGATGGCAACGAATAAGCCTGAACTCGGCACCGTAGATGTGCCCATGGAGCACCGTCATCTCGCGGATCCTGCAGCACTCGCTGCCCGTCGTGATGAGGTTCGTTCTTTGATTGCTCTGCGTGATGACGAAGAATACAGCCCCTCAGGTGAAGTCACGAAGAAAGAAACAGCTGATTTTTCTCAGCGCCTCGACGGCCGTCAGGTCAAGCGCGAGTTGCTTGTTTGCGGTGGTACAGGTTGCCGCTCATCAGCATCTGCTGAGGTAATCGATCTCCTGCGTGAGGGTCTCATTAAGCGCCAGCTTAATGATGTTGAAGTCATCCAGGTCGGCTGTTTTGGCTTCTGCGCTCAGGGTCCTATCGTCAAAGTCATGCCCGATAATGTCTTCTACGTCCAAGTCAAAGAAACTGACGTAGACCGCATTATTGATGAGCACCTAGTCGGTGGTAAGCCTGTTGAAGATCTTCTCTTCTCTGAACCTAGCACAGGCGAGAAGGCCCATCACCACAACGATATGGCTTTCTATGGCAAGCAGCTGCGTATCGTTTTGCGCAACTGCGGCCTGATCGATCCCGAAAGCATCGATGAATATATTGCTGCAGAAGGTTATGCCGCTCTGACCAAGTGCTTGACCGAGCTCAAGCCAGAAGAGGTTGTCGAAATCGTCAAAGAAAGCGGCCTGCGTGGTCGTGGTGGTGCTGGCTTCCCCACTGGTCTCAAGTGGAGCTTTGCCGCTCGCGAAAAGAGCGACAAGAAATATGTGCTCTGCAATGCTGACGAGGGTGACCCTGGCGCCTTCATGGATCGTTCCGTTATGGAAGGTGACCCCCACGCCGTTATCGAGGCCATGGCAATCTGCGCCTACGCTATCGGTGCTGACGAGGGTGTGGTTTACATCCGCGCTGAGTATCCCTTGGCCGTTCACCGCCTCCAGCTCGCTATTGATGCAGCCAGAGAGCGCGGCCTCCTCGGCAAAAACATCTTGGGCTCTTCTTTCTCCTTTGATATGAGCATCGCGCTCGGCGCAGGTGCTTTCGTCTGTGGTGAAGAAACCGCTCTAATCGCCTCCGTTGAAGGCAAGCGTGGCGAACCTGTTCGCAAACCTCCCTTCCCTGCTAACTCGGGCTATAAGGGCAAGCCAACGAACGTTAACAACGTCGAAACCTACGCCAACATTCCTGCCATCATCCGCAATGGCGCTAGCTGGTTCAACAGCATTGGTACGGAGAAGAGCAAAGGTACGAAAGTCTTCGCTCTTGCTGGTAAGGTGAACAATATCGGTCTTGTTGAAGTTCCCATGGGCACCACCCTGCGTGAGATCGTCTATGACATCGGTGGTGGTATCCCCAACGGCAAGCAATTCAAGGCTGTGCAGACGGGTGGCCCATCTGGCGGTGTTATCACCGAAGTTGACCTCGATACCCCCATTGACTACGAAAGCTTGCTGGCTATCGGCTCTATGATGGGTTCGGGCGGCATGATCGTCATGGACGAAGACAACGACATGGTCGAAGTCGCTCGTTTCTACCTCGACTTTACTGCTGACGAGTCTTGCGGTAAGTGCACCCCCTGCCGTGTCGGTTCTCGCCGTATCCTCGAAATGCTGGATACCTTGCTGGAGCAAAAAGGCGACATGGAGATGCTGGACAAGCTCGAAGATCTCTGTGAAACCGTCCGCGATACCGCTTTGTGCGGTCTCGGTCAGACGGCTCCTAACCCCGTTCTCAGCACGATGAAGTACTTCCGCAACGAGTATGAGCGTTATGCCCGTCGCGAAGTCAGCAAGGCCTACAAGATCGACGCCGAGAAGTGTATTGGCTGTACTCGCTGTGCGCGCGTCTGCCCCATCAAGTGCATCTCTGGCAAGGTCAAAGAGCCACACGTTATCGACGAAGAAGCCTGCATCAGCTGCGGTAGCTGCTACACAGCTTGCAAGTTCAACGCGATCATCAAACCCTGAGGAGGAGCCTTATGAGTGAAAACGTGCAAGGCGTAAGCCTCACCATTAACGGCCGCAGCATCACCGTGCCTGCTGGATCAACCATCCTCCAGGCTGCCCATGCTGCTGGCATCAGCATCCCTACGCTCTGCCATTTTCGCCTAGAGGATTTTTGCATCGAAAGTCGCATCTCCTCTTGCCGCGTTTGTATGGTAGAAGTTGAAGGCCGCCGTACTTTGGTTACAGCCTGTTCAGAACCTGTAACCGAAGGCATGGTCGTCCGTACAGATAGCCCTAGAGCTGTTCGCGGCCGTCGCACCAGCTTGGAGCTCTTACTTTCCAACCACCCTCGCGCCTGCTTGACCTGCGGCAAGAATATGGACTGCGACCTGCAGCGCCTGGCCAGCGAGATGAGCATCCGCGAAATTTCTTACCCTGGTGTCATGAAGCATCACGAGGTGGACTACACCTCCAATGCAATCGTCAAAGATCCTGACAAGTGCATCATGTGCCGTCGTTGCGAGGTTATGTGTAACGACGTGCAAACCGTAGGTGCCCTCTCTGGCTTGGATCGCGGTTTCGACGCCTTTGTCGGTTCGGCCTTCTCAGCTGACCTCGGCCAGACTCGTTGCACCTTCTGTGGTCAGTGCGTTGCGGTCTGCCCAACAGGCGCCCTGCTCGAAGTCAACGAAACCCAGAAGGTCTGGCGTTTGCTCCACAACCCCAAAAAGCATGTGGTTGTTCAGGTCGCTCCTGCCGTGCGCGTCGCCATCGGCGAAATGTTCGGTCTTGAGCCTGGCACCTTGAGCACGGGCAAGCTGGTTGCTTCTTTGCGCCGTCTTGGCTTTGATGCCATCTTCGATACTGACTTCGGCGCAGACTTGACGGTCATGGAAGAAGCTACGGAATTGGTCAACCGTCTCCAGGGCGATGGCCCCTTGCCTATCCTGACCTCATGCTGCCCTGCTTGGGTGAACTTCATCGAGTCTCAGTTCCCCGACATGCTGCATATTCCTTCTTCGGCTCGTTCCCCTCAGATCATGCTGGGTGCAATGGTTAAGACCTACTACGCCGAAAAGATGAACCTGAAGCCTGAAGATATCTCAGTCGTTTCGATCATGCCCTGCTTGGCCAAAAAGGCTGAAGCCGCTCGCCCAGAACTTTCTGGCGATGGCCTGCAGAATGTCGACGTGGTTCTCTCAACCCGTGAGTTGGGTCATATGCTTCGTGAGTTGGGTATCGACTTTAACGAATTGGCAGACGAGGACTTCGACTCGATTCTCGGCGAATCCACTGGTGCCTCTGTTATCTTTGGCACGACGGGCGGCGTTATCGAGGCTGCCTGCCGTACGGCCTATCATATGGTCACAGGTGAAGAGCTAGAGAATGTTGAGCTGACACAGCTCCGTGGTATGGAAGGCATCCGTACGGGTACCGTCCAGATCGCTGATAAGACGCTTCGCATCGGTATCGCCCATGGTCTAGGCAATGCCCGTCGCCTGCTCGAAGGCATTCGCAGCGGTAAGTACGAGCTTGAGGCCATCGAGATCATGGCTTGCCCAGGCGGCTGTATCGGCGGTGCAGGTCAGCCCTACCACCATGGCAACATGGAAATCCTTCGCCAGCGCCAGAAGGGTATTTACACCGAGGATCGCAACAAAAAGCTGCGTCGCTCGCATGAAAACCCCATGATTCAGAAGGCCTACGAAGAGTTCCTGGGTCAGCCCAATAGCCACAAGGCTCATGAGTTGCTCCATACAGAGTACAAGCCACAAGACAAGCTATAAGCTCAACGCGGGGCTTTTGTTCTAAAACCTTAGTCAGACTTTTGTCAGACCATCTAGCGTAGCAATGGATCCCATTGCTACGCTATTTTTTGTGCCAAAAACAAGCTTCGGCTCACTTCGGCTTGTCTTTTGCTATTTGGAGGCTTAGATTGAGTATGCTTGGAATCATTCTGGCGTGAAGACAGATAAGAGAACTGAAAAATCACATGGATTTGCTATCGCAAGAAGAGCGTTTTGTTTTCAAATTTCTTCCTCGAAGAAGCCTCAATATTGGACAAAGTAATCCAAAGTTTACAGGCATGCCCTCGATGCCTATGGCCTATCAGCAGATCAATACAAGCTGGGTGACAAGATACGGGTTTATGTCGATGAGGAGCAAAGGGTTATCAAGATTCGTGACATCGGCAAAGAGGCAAATTCGGCCATGATCGAATCGACACTTGGATTTGCTGCAGCCTTTGTCATCCCCTTTTTAATCACGACCTTTATCTATAGGCCTATGACCGACCGCAAATTCGCAAAGCCCTGGCGAGCATTCAGCCATCAATATCTATGAGCACAAGTTGCTAAAGCGTTTATGCTCAGCGCCAGTTCCTCACCTATCTAAGATAGGCAAAGCGTGAGTTGGCCTGAGCCTATCTAGCCGATCGCTACACCCAAGAAAAAGCCGCCTAGAGGGCATAAAAAAGGCTCTCAAGTATGAACTTGAGAGCCTGGTGCCCAGAGTCGGAATCGAACCAACGACACGTGGATTTTCAGTCCACTGC
>JAEZYR010000038.1 GCA_023442635.1 Bacillota bacterium
GAGACCTGGCCGAAACACCGCTGCAGCGACCAAGACCAGCAGCAAGTAGGGAAAAGACATCACCACATCCGTCAAACGCATGATGACCGCGTCAACCAAGCCACCAAAAAAGCCCGAAAGCAAGCCCAAAATAACCCCGATTACGGTCGAAATGGCGGTGACCAGAACACCCACCAGAAGGGATATGCGCAAACCTGAGAGCAAGCGGCTGAAAACATCTCGACTGGACTGGTCTGTACCTAGCCAATGCTGCGCAGATGGGGCTGCGTTAAACTGTCCGCTAATAGCTGCTGGATCAGCTGTAAAAAAGGGCGCGGCCAAAGCCACAATCAGCAAGAAGACAAAAACCCAAAGACTCAGCATGCCTAAGCGGTGGTGGCGAAAACGGCGCCAGACCGTGGCCAAATAGCGTTCGGCCTTTTTGCTGCTGTGCCCGTCTGCCTCCTGACCCAGCTCATGGTGCTTGGCGCCCTGCCACGCCTGGTCAGGCGTAGCTTCAGCGCTCGCCTTGTCTTGACGATCTTGGCCTTGAGCCAAAAATAAATTTTCGGCCGCCTTTTGGTCTTTGCTGGCGCGAGAAGAACTCACAAAGCGACTCCGCTCCCCCCAGGCTCTTAAACATTGCAGCGCTCGCCGTTTTGGCTTTTTTTGGAGCTTCATGGCTATTTCCTCACTGATATCGAATGGCTGGATTCGCCACGGCGTAAGCAATATCCGTCAGCAGGTTTGCCAAAAGCACAACGACCGCCGACAAAAAGCACAAGCCCATGATGACAGGATAATTGCGATCTAAAATAGCGTTCATGGTCATAAGACCAAGACCCGGCCAGCTAAAAACCTGCTCGACAATCACCGCCCCAGCGAAGAGCATCGGTATTTGCACGCCGACAACAGAAATGATCGGCACCAGGGCATTGCGCATAGCGTGTTTGTAAATGACACGCCGACGGCCTAAGCCACGAGCTCTGGCCACGCGCAGGTAATCTTGCTCAAGAATCTCCAGCATCGAAGAGCGGATATAGCGCAGATTTGAGCCTACATTGGCGGATACCAGCACGGCAACTGGCATGATCAAGTGCCTGAGCAAGTCTCCAAAACCAGCTGATGTACCTCGCGTATACATATCTGAGCTCGGCAGCCAGCCCAAGCGGACACTGAACAAATAAACAAGCACCATCGCCAGGAAGAAGCCAGGAATCGAAGATCCCACAAATGAAAGCGTCACCGCACTGTAGTCACCCCAACTATACTGGTGCACCGCACTATAAATGCCCAAAGGTATGGCGATAAGCAACGTAAGACCAAGTGAAACGCCCATGAGCAAAAGTGTCGGTCCTAGGTTGCGCAAAATAAGCGCAAGAACGGGCTCATTACCTCGAATCGAATAGCCTAGGTTGCCTTTGAGAAGCTCTTTGAGCCAGTAAAAATATTGTACGAACCACGGCTGGTCTAGGCCTAATTGTTGGGCACGCAATTCAATCGCACTGGCCGAAACCCTAGGTCCATGTAGCATTTCGAGGGGCGAGCCAGCCAAACTCATGATGAGGTACTCCACAAGTGTGATACCTAACAGAACAGGGATCGCAATAAGAAGTCTTTTGAGAATGTATCGCGTCATCGCTCGCCTCCTTCTTGGTGCCAGCGCTCGGCCATAACGGGGCAGGCCAATTGGATCTGCTCGCTAGGTTCAGCTTCGGGGTTGAGTGGCTCAAGCTCGACGGCCATCTGCCGACAGCGCTCGACGGCGTGAGGGCAGCGACAATAGTAGGGGCAGGCGCTTGGCGTCGACTTTCGGCAATGCTGAATACGACCTTCATCATCTTGCCAAACTGACTTGTCTACCGCTTCAAATTTTCGTTGCTCAGGATCAGCTACAGGACTCGCTTGTACCAGTGCTTTGGTGTATGGGTGCAAGGGATGGTCAAAGACCCGCTTTGCTGGTCCCATCTCAACAATGCGGCCCTGGTACATAACAGCCAAGCGGTCGCTCATGTAGCGCACAGAAGCCAGACCATGACCGATAAAAAGATAGCTCAGCTCAAATTGCTGCTGCAGATCCAAAAGCAAGTTGAGAATCTGCGCTTGAATGGATACATCAAGAGCCGAAACGGGCTCATCACAAATGATTAGTTTGGGTTTGAGCGAGAGAGCCTTGGCAATACCTAGGCGCTGTCTTTGGCCACCACTAAACTCATGCGGATAGCGGTTCTTGCTATCGCGAACCAAACCAACCAAATCGAGCAACTCGTCAATACGGCGCTCGACGGTACGGGGTGTTTCGAGCCCATGATAGAGCAAAGGGGCTGCCAAAATCTCGTAAATAGGCTTGCGTGGATTCAAAGCCGCATAGCTGTCCTGAAAGATCATTTGAATGTCTCGGCGATAAGGCCTCCATCCGCGCGACGAGAGCTTTTCGAGGGCTTGTTCTTTGTAGAAAATCCGTCCCTCATCTGGATGCTCGAGCCCCACCAATTGGCGCCCTATCGTCGACTTGCCCGAGCCAGATTCACCAACTAAGCCCAGCGTCTCTCGCCCATAGATATTGAAATCAACACCATCGACGGCTCTCACCCACTTTTTCTGCTCAAACAGCTTGCGTCTCGGCGCTGCATAGAATCGTTTAAGCCCTTGCACCTCTAAGATAGGCGCCTCGTCGTAGAGCGGCATGAGAAATTTTGGAACAGTCGGAACAGGAGGTACTAAAGCTTCCTCGCCTGCCTGTTTTTCGCCCTTTTCAGCTGCCCTCGCCAAATTTTGATGCTCAGCCTCTTGCCCATCTGCTGCCCCTTGAGGCTGTAGGCTACTTGGCGCAACTGTCTCCTGCGTCATCTCGTCCGTTTTTTGCTGTTCGTCCATCAGCCTAACTCCTTCTCGGATCGCTCTAATAAAGCGTGCTCATTCGGCAGCTCTTCTGGCTGGACAGCTGGCAAAGTGCCAGCACAGGCGCGATGGCAGCGAACCCTATGCTGACGATTCCAATGTGGGCAGCGCGGACAATCTTGCAGAACTTGCGGCTGCGAGCAGGCCTCTTCTTGCCAAGGACAGCGCGCGCGAAAACGGCAGCCTTGCATTTGGTCATAGCGTTCTGGCACGCGTCCTGGAATAGCTTCAAGTCGTCTGTCAACTGGATCTGTCAGCTGTGGCACAGCCCGCAGCAGGGCTCTCGTATAGGG
>JAEZYR010000045.1 GCA_023442635.1 Bacillota bacterium
CATGAGGTCCGAGCGCAGCCAGTCAAAAACAGGCATGAAGTTGTAGATGACGACTTTCACCCCGACAGCGGCCAGGTTGCGGAGGGTTTCTTTGTAATTTTCGATGTAGCGGTCGCGGCCTTCTTCGCCTAGCTTGATGGACTCGTGGACATTGACCGACTCGATGACTTCGCATTTGAGGCCAGCCGCTTCGACCTCATCGACATAAGCGCGGCAAGCTTCGAGCGGCCACACTTCGCCAGCTGGGATTTCTTCGATCATGCCCATGATGCCAGTTACGCCTGCGATCTGGTGGATCTGCTGCAGCTTGACGGGGTCGCTCTTCGCGCCGTGCCAACGTAAACTAAACTTCATAAAATGCCTCCTTTTATTGAACAAGCTCCTACTTGTTTTCTATCTTTTCTTTCTTTTCTTTACGCTTTCCGCGCCCTTTCTCGGGCGATGGTCGCTCATGCTTCGCTCAGCTCAGCTCTGCTGTCTGCTTCGCTCTGGCTCTGCCTAGACCAGCCTAGACCTGCTGCCACTTAGCCCTGTCTGGCTCTGCCCTAAGCCTGCCTAACGCAGAACCCTAGCCTGGCCGCGATAGGCCGCCCAGAGTTCGTCTAAGCTCTGCGGCATCAGGTAGTCTTTTTCGGTGGTCACCGCCAAAGCTCCAGCCGCCCAGGCCAGCCGAATCCAATCTGCCTCAGCCTGTTGGCTGACAATCGCATACAAAAGGCCACCCACAAAAGCATCACCGCCGCCGATGCGATCGTAGACCTCGATAGGTCGGGGCTGCTCGACATAGAGGCGGCCTTCAACATCGAGCAAGGCACCCCAGTCATGGCGATTGGCGGAGTGCACCTGGCGCAGGGTGTTGGCCAGGATCTTCGCGCCTGGATAGGCCGCTCGTACCCTCTGCATCATGTCACAAAAGGCGTCGACTTGCAGTTGTGCTTCTCGCGCTGTGCCCTTGGCCGAGCTTCCAGGCAAGATGCTCTGGTTCTCGGGCAGTTCAGGTCCTGGCAGTCCCAAAGCCAGCTGATAGTCCTCTTCGTTGCCAATGAGGATGTCCGCCAACTCGGCCAAGGCCTGAAAGCCTGGCCTCAGTTCCTGCTCGCGCCCCTTCCAGAAAGAAGCGCGGTGGTTCAGGTCAAAGGAAATAAGGCTGCCTGCTGCTTTGGCTTTTTGGGCTAGGGTCAGACAAAAGGCTAAGCTTGCCTCACTCAAGGCCGCCACAAGGCCTGAGATGTGGACGACCTTTGCGCCTTCTTCGACCAGAAGACGCTGCAAGTCGAAGGCTTCGGCCGTCAGAAGGCGGCCGACTTCCCCTGCCCGATCGTTGTAGACCCTAGGCGCGCGCAGACCATAGCCGCTGTCGGCCATATTGATCTGGTGGCGATAGCCCCAAGGCCCACCAGCCGCTACGCGCATGGCCTCATAAGATAGCTGCCTGGCCCTGAGCCCCTGTTCAATCTGAGCCGCCATGGGGGAATCTTCCACTAGGGCGGTCAGGATTTTGACAGGCAAGCCCAAAGACGCCGCAATCTGTAGGACGTTCGACTCGGCACTGGTCACCTGCAAAGCAAAAGTCTGACTCGTGGCCAGTGGCTGTCGATCCTGCGGCGTCAGGCGCAGCCCCATACTCGTGGGGGCTAAGAGGGCGTAGCGAGCCTCGCGACGTTGAGCGTGTTTCACGCGTTGACCTCAGCCAGAACGCTCTGCAGTTCGCGGCGAACGCTACCTGGGCCTTCGAGCATGCGGGCAAAATGCGCTTCAATCTGGGGCGCCAGCCCTGCTGCGACCAGGTCGATGCGGAAGATGGAGGTCTGGCTGAGCAAGGGCGCTAGGCAGCCTTCCGTGGGATGTTCGGCGGCCTTTTGCGCAATGGGCTGCAGTTCGGCCAGCAGCGGATCGGGTGAGGGCTCGAAACTCTGGCCTTCGTCATCGACGGCCAGGAGGTAGCGTGCCCAAGCTGCAATCACAAAGGGGATGCCTTTTAGGCTGGAGAGGTCGCCTTTGGCTTGGCGTGCAAGCATGGTCTCGCCAAAACGGATGCCCACTTTTTGGGAGGTGTCGCAAGCGATGCGCTGAGGGACGTCGGGCACATAGGGATTGGGGAAGCGCTCTTCGAGGACAGCCGCCAAAAAGGCCTCTGGGTCGATGATGCCCGGGTTGACCACAACAGGCAGGCCTTCGACATAGCCGATATGCTGCACCAGGCGCTTCAGGTCAGGGTCGGCCATCTCCGCCGCGATGCTCGGGCTCTTGAGCAGGCAGCCCAAAACAGCCAGGCTGGTGTGCAGGGGGTTCAAGCAGGTGCAGACCTTCATGCGCTCGAAGCGGTCGACGGTTTCTTTGTCCGTCAAGTAGACCGAACCCTTGTCGAGGGCGAGGGTCTGGCCGCCAGCAAAGCGATTTTCGACCACGAGGTACTCGGCCGTTTCGGTGTTGACAAAGGCGGCGCCCTGGCGGCCTCTGCTGTCGGTCAGCATGCCGAGGTCTTCGAGACCCAGCTCAGCTAGGTGCTCGGCGACTTTGGGGTTGGCGCCCGGCGTGATCTTGTCGATGCAAGCGTTGGGGCAGCTGAGCAAGTCTGGCGAGAGGATGGCCTGACAGCAGGCCTCATCAATGAAGCCCTTTTGCTGCCATGCCGTCAGAACGGTTTTGAGGCTCTGGTAGAGTTTTTCGCCATTGTGGGAGAAGTTGTCAAAGCTCATCAAGGTGATGGGGCCAGCGCCTGCTCGATAGCGCTGCACCAGCATGGCCGCCAAGATGACGGGCGTATCGCGCAAGGGCTCTGCACTATCTGGGCCGCGGTCGATGTCTTCTTTGACCGTTGGCTTGAGTTCGCCATCCAGACCCTCTAGTTGGTAGCCCTTTTCGGTGATGGTGAAGCTCACATAGGCCATGTCGGGTTCTTTGGCCAGGGTCAAGAGCTCCTGCCAACCCGTCGGATCAAAGCTTTTGACAAGGTGGCTCACCGAACCAATGACGCGCTTGTCCATCTTGCCTGAGGCGTGGATGCAGACCTGCAGGGCGAGGTTGTCGTGCCAGGTCCAGATGGCGTCGAGGAGTTCGCTCGGCATCGTCTCCACCGCAAAGAGGGCACGATCCAAGGCCCCTGCTTCGATCATCCGCTGGGCGATGTGGGCGATGTAGCCGCGGAACAAATTGCCAGGTCCGAAGTGGATCCAGCGTGGCTTTGAGCCTGTTTTGGCGGCGAGCTCTGCTGGGTCAAAGCTCGGCAGCTCAATGCCAGCCTCTTTCCAGCTTGCTTTGGCCTTGAGGCCTTGATAATTGAGTTGCATGGTTGCCTCCTTGTGCGTCGTCGACTGGCGAATAAGCGGTCGGTGGCCTTGTGTTTTGGCATTCAGATCTTCATTCGCTCTTTTTTAGCTATTGTATCGGAAAAGATCAGCTTGACTTGCCCAAAATCTGGCGTACTGATCTTTTTTCATTCAGAAATATCTTGTTTTGTGTTGCCAGGCTGAGTGGGTGAGCGCTTCGTTTTGCACGGAGGCTGACCTGTAGCACCACGCAGGGGCTAATCCCCTGTATTTGACTTTGCTCAGCACGGCCAGATTCACCGCATATTCTGCTTGACAAGGCAATTAGCAATAGCTAACATAACAGCGTTATATAACAGTGTTATACAGTCTTTGGATGATCAGGCTCTCTTGGAT
>JAEZYR010000050.1 GCA_023442635.1 Bacillota bacterium
CTCCTTCTCGCCGCAGCACCAAGGTGATCTTGCAATGGGTATTAAAAGTCTGGTAGCCATAAATAACGTGACACCCAGCCTGCTCTAGTTGCCTAGCCCAGTGAATATTATTGGCCTCGTCAAAGCGGGCTTTGAGCTCGACCAACACCGTAACCTGCTTGCCAGCTCTAGCAGCCTGTAGCAAGGTATGGACAATCGGACTATCTCCCGAAACCCGATAGAGTGTTTGCTTGATGCCGAGCACCTGAGGATCGTGAGCCGCTTGCTCTAGAAAATCGACAACAGGCTGAAAGCTTTCGTAGGGATGGTGTAAGAAAAGATTGGCTTTTTTGAGATAGGCAAAGTAATCCACGCCTTGTTCATGCGACATATCGCCTTCCTTCAAAGAAGCAAGATCAAGGGTATGCACCTGGCTTCCCCCATCTCGGATCATCTGAGGCATCACGGGCGTTAGGGGCGCAAAGAACCAGTCTTTTCGCTGTCGAATGACTGTATGAGAACGCAGTTCTCCCAAAGCCGAGCAATCTAAAAGAGCATTCATGGTGTAGCAGCTCATCGCCCCTATCCCCAGCCATTGGCGGAGCTGATCGACCAAATTTTGAGGCGCTTTGGCTTCAATGTCTAAGCGCACAGGGTCACCCCAAGCGCGCTGTTTCAGCTGACTTTCGAATTCTCCCAAAAGGTCTGCTGCTGCCTCTTCATCAAAGGCCATATCTGCATTGCGTAAAAGCCGATATACACAGCTCCCCTCAATGCTTTCGCCTGGAAACAGCTGAGGCAAGAACGTTTCGAGTAGGCGTTCGAGCGGCACAAAAAAGGAAGTTCTTTTCCCCGCAAGGAAATAATAGCGAGGGATATTATTCGGTACTTGCACCGTCGCCCAGGTCGGTCCCTTTCGCTTGGGATTTTGACCCAATTTGACCAGCAAATGCAGGGTTCCATTCGCCACAAGAGGAAAAGGTCGATTCTCAAAGAGCGGTTGCGGCGTCAGCAAAGGAAAGACTTGCTGCTGGAAATATTTTTTGAGCTGCTTGCGAATGGCTTCATCCTTTGTCTTCGGAAGGGCGACCTGAAAGCCCTGCTCGCCCAATTCTGCCAGTATTTGTGTGCTGTAGTCTTCAATCGTGCCAAGCTGTTGATGACTCTGCCATGCAATAGCTTCTAACTGCTCCTTTGCTGTCAGACCTGCTGGGTCAAGACCCTTATAGCCAGCTTTCATTTGGTCCTGTAAAGAACCCACTCTGACCCGAAAAAATTCGTCCAGATTCCGTTGGGCAATCGCCAAAAAATTAAGCCGCTCCATCAAGGGATAGTCCATGTGTCTTACTTCTTCTAAGACGCGCTGGTTAAAGGCTAACCAGCTTATTTCTCGATTGAAAAAGTGGGCTTTTTTCGAAAAAGCCAGTGGGGGTAAGAAACAAGTTTCGCCGCTTCCTTGCTGGTTGCTTTTTCCGCTTTCTTTGTCTCCCATCAGGTCTATTGGCAGCCCTTCTCCCCCCATAGATCGTCGATGCAACTCGCTGAGAGACCAAAAAGAAGCAGGCTGGTCAAAGATCCCCTGACTTGGCATCTGGCTCTGAACGCCATCATCCTCGATGCGGTACTGCCCTTTTTCAAAAGCTTCAGCGTGACGTTGTGTTGCGTTTTTTGACACCGTGCCTCCTCTGCGAATAGCCTTTCCTTTTCGCTGTTGCTTGTCCTGTTCTTCTAGAATCTTGGGATGTGAGGGTCCTTTCCTTCTCGGCCTTGCCCTTGAGGCTGCGAGATGGACGCCTGGATTCCTTCGCCAGGTGCTGTAACTGATCCTTAAGCGTTCCAGCCACCACAAGTGCCATTTGCCCCTGTTTTTTCTGCCAGCGCCGCATCGCCTCGGCTCCACTGGGCAAGGGTCTATTTTTCAAATAGCCTCGCGCTATCAGCTCCTCGGCTAAGCGCCGGGCAATGAGCATGGGTGTTTGGGCGGATGGCGGCGTAAAAACAAAATCCGCATAGTACTGATAAAGAACCTGCCGCTCTTGACAGGCCTCTGGGTAAGTCCAACCCTCAGGGACAAAAACACCGCGAGCTGCAGGATCTGGCACACGGCGCAAAAAGTCTTCGGTACTGACCTTAAGATAGACGATGTGTCCCAAACGTGAAAGATGCCACATCGCACGGTCGCTATAAGGAACGGAGCTGCCCGTCGCAATGATGGCTGGCCTTTGATGAATCGATAAAGCTGCCTTGCCTTCTTCAGCCAAAAAAGCCTCAACCCCGAGCTGCCGCTGTACCTCTGCCAAACTTTTGGCTCCCAAATTCTCCAACAAAAGACGATCTGTATCGATGAGCGGCCAATCTAGCAAAGCAGCCAAGCGCCGTCCGATGGTGCTTTTGCCGCAAGCCGGCAGACCGATCAGTACAATGCCTTTTGGGGGCTCCCCACCAGCTTGATCACTTCCCACGTGAGTTGTCTTGCGCTGTTTGGAAAACGCATTTTCTGGGATAGAAGATGGCCTTTGAACTGAGTCAAAAGTAGATTTCGACCGCAATGGCTTCTTTTTAGCTCTCATCCCAAAGCTCCAATACACGTGGGGATAGTCCAACTGCCATGGCTTGAATATATTGCTGCGGATCGCGCCAATTCCGTCGGCGCTCAACCCTATTTTCACTCAAGAAGACGCGTTTACTGCTCGCACTTGCGCCAAAACCCATAACGGAACGAGCATCACTCATCATTGCCACGTTATAGCAAGATCCCGATCCATTTTTGGCGAATGAGCAATTCTCTAAGCCGCCAGCAACATCTTTCTGGCGATAGAGGTAATAAGGCAAATAGGCCTCCGCCAAAAGGCTCTGCCCTGCCATACTAAGGGCGCTAGCCAAATCAGGCACAAGGTCATTCCACGTCTGTAGGCCCAATCCCTGGCGGCCTTCTCCCTCAGCTAGCTGGCGATGCAAAGTAGACCCTCTCTTAATAGCCAAACTGTGCAGAGAAATACTTTGGACGCCTAGTTTGCTCGCTTGTTCAACGTTCCGCAGAAAGTCTTGTCCATTTTCGCCAGGTAGGCCACAGATCAAATCCATGTTGATATGCCTAAAGCCCAGATGCTGAGCCAACTCTAATGCCTGTATGCTGCCAGCTGCATCGTGGCAACGTCCGATCTTGCGCAAGGTTTCATCCTTAAAAGTCTGAGGATTGATGGATATACGCTCAATGCCGTGTTGTCGTAAAACCTGCAGTCGCTCTGAGTCACAGCAATCTGGTCGGCCAGCCTCAATTGTCCATTCGACGTTATCAGCCCAAGGCCAGGGCATTTGCTTGATCTCCGATAGGAGATGATCCAGAATTTCAGCCTGGAGTATCAGCGGTGTGCCTCCCCCCACATAAACAGCACGCACATGCCGCCCCTCAGAACTTAAGAGCTCAACTCTTTTTTCGGCCACCTGTCGCATTTCGTGCAGCAGTGCAGTGACATAGGCCTTTTGTAGGCTGGGCTGGGGTGCTATATCGCCTGGCAAAATAAAAGAACAATAGCTACAACGGCTTGGACAGTAGGGTATATGGATATAAATCGCGATGTCATTAGGTGCAAAGCTTGCCAAAATTTGCTGTTCTTGACGTTCAGCAGCTATGACGAGTTCGGCCTTTGAGTGCCAAAGTCCAAACGTGTTGACCAACTTATCCAGTATCGCTTCATCCGCAAGTCCCTCTGCCCTAGCCTCCGTC
>JAEZYR010000142.1 GCA_023442635.1 Bacillota bacterium
CCACAATACCACCAGGATGCTGACCTGTCGTGCGCTTGACACCAACTAGGCCTTTAGCGAGGCGTCGTTTATCAGGTTCTGTAGCATAGCGTTGCTGATTTTCCAGATATTTGAGGACTAAACCTAGAGCGTTTTTGTCGGCATAGCCACTGATCGTTCCCGCTCGGAAGGTATGTTCACGACCAAACATTTCTTCAATAAAGCGGTGTGCTCTCGTTTGATATTCTCCAGAGAAATTCAAATCAATATCAGGCTGTTTGTCTCCATCAAAGCCTAAAAAAGTCTCAAAAGGTATATCCTGGCCATCGCGATCTAGATTTGTTCCGCACATCGGGCAAGCCTTAGGTGGCAGATCATAGCCAGAACCATAGCTGCCATCTTGAATAAATTCACTGTAATGGCAGTGTGGGCAAACGTAGTGGGGCGGCAAAGGGTTGACTTCGGTAATCCCACAGAAAGAAGCGACAACGGACGAGCCAACTGAGCCTCTAGACCCCACATTGTAGCCATCAGCATTGCTTTGTTTGACGAGGTGATGTGCGATGTAATACATGATGGCAAAGCCATTGCTAATAATGGAGTTCAATTCCTTGCTCACACGTTCTTCAACCAAGGACGGAAGGATGCCATCTCGCTCGTAACGGCCACGGGCTGTAGCCCAGGTCATTTCTTCGATCTCTGTATCGGCTTCAGGTATAAGAGGTGGAAATGTGCCTTCTGGGAAGGCTCTCATATCATCTTTCACTTTTGCTGCAATAGCATTGGGCGCATCAATGACAACTGCCTGGCGAGTCGCTTCGTCTAAATAACTAAAAGCTTCCCACATTTCATCACTGGTACGCAAAAAGAGATCGGCACTATGCTCCACATCTTCAAATCCCATTGAACTCTGCATAATGCGCCGATAGACCCCTTCTTCGGGTTCAACAAAATGGGCATCGCTCGTCGCGCAAACGGGTTTTTTGGTCAGCCTGCCTAGCTCGATAACCCCCTGGTTGAGGTGTATCAAGTCCTGCTCTGAGCGCACCTGACTCTCAGGATCTCGAAGCATAAAAAGATTGTTAGCCAATGGCTGTACTTCAAGATAGTCATAATAACGCGCAATCTGACGACTTCCCTGGCTATTGAGCGAAGCATAAAAGCGTTTGGGGTCTGCCTGACAGGCCTGCCAGGTATGCAAAATGTGCTGATAAACCTCTCCAGCCTCGCAAGCTGCCCCAAGTGTCAGACCAGCTCTAAAGTAAGTCAACAAAGAACGTGGTATACGCGGTCTAGAACGAAAATAGAGCGTATGAGAAAGCGAAACCAAGCGATAGAGATGATAGAGACCCAGTTCATCATTAGCCAAAATCACAATATGCCAAGGTCTCTGCTTGGCGTGGCAAAATTTTTCTTGGGGGATTCTACCCATTAAGTTATGCAGATCATCGAGATAACGGCATGAATGCCGACGTAAAAGTTCAGCCAAGATAAGGCCTGTGGCTCTCGCATCGTCTTCCGCACGATGGGCCTTTAGCAGAGGCACTGCTAAGGCCTGAGCTACAGTTCCTAGTTTATGGTTGGGCAATTTCTCGTTCTTCAGACAATGTCTGGCCAAAGCTAACGTATCGATGGTCCATGGATTACATTTCAGACGTGGATCCTGAGGCGAAAGCGTTCGAAAACCTTCGTATCGAATAAAGCCAAGGTCAAAGAGCACATTATGCCCAACAACAGGGTCATCACCTAGAAAATCCAAAAAGTCAGGCAGAGCTTCAAAGGCACTAGGCTTACCCATGAGATCCATATCCGTAATGCCTGTCAACTCAACAATTTTGGGGCTCAGATTTTGGCCAGGATGGCAAAGCTGTTGGTAGCGCGCAACCTCTCGATAACCAGCAGGCGCTGCATCTGGCGTTGCTGAATCTTCATAATAGGCCTCAAAGCGAACAGCTGCTAATTCGATAATATGTTCCTTGCTAGCATCAAGGCCAGTCGTTTCGACATCGATGGCAACAAAGCGCTCGATTGCTTGATGAGGAGCTTCGCCTGGCCCATAGAGCGCCACTTCCCCATCTTCCACCAAATAGCCTTCTAGGCCATAAATAAGCTTGATATTTTGGCCAGACTTTCGCAACTTATCTCTTGTCTCACAGGCAGCTGGAAAGCTCTGCACAACACCGTGATCTGTAATGGCGATAGCTGGATGACCAAAGCGCGCTGCTGTCGATACCAAACGTGCCGTATCTGCAACGGCGTCCATGGCTGAATTTTTGGTGTGAGCATGGAGCTCCACGCGGGGCTGACCTGTCCATTTTTCTTGCCTGGGGTCAGGTGCCTTGGCTGGCCGAATACCCTTGACCATAGCTTCAAGATCTCTCGCATAGGCACCGTCATATTGCACATTGGCTTCGACCTCGATCCACAGACCATTCTTCAGTTCGTTCTCGAGCTTATCCTCTTGTTTGGGACGTGCAAAAAGGATGCAGGAAACAGCTCCTTGCTGGCTATAGACCGCAAATTTGATGATGCTGCCTTTATGATTAGCGCGTTTGCGAATATCGAGCTCTTGCAACTCCCCAATAAAGCGTACCTGTCCAGTCTCATTGGTGAAAGTCTCAATAGCTTCTAACGGCACATCATCGTGGAATGTGCCATAAATTTCATTGCCCTGCTTTCTGCTGTAATAATTTGCCTTTTTTTCTTTTGCCTTAACGGGAGAAGTCTGTTGGGCTAAGTTTGGATCCTGTGCGGAAAGCAGGACAGGTTCCCCATTATCGCCAATATAGCGTTCCACAGCTTCAGGGGATTGAGCAGTTTGATGCTGCGCTAAGAGAGCTTGCACATGCTCATTCATACCCAATTGACTGAGACTTCCCTGCTCTTTCGTGTCAACTTCTTGGTAAGGATAAAGTTTGAGAGACAAGTCCAGGCCACAGCGCATTTCCCAAAACTGTAAGAAGCGGGCTTCATCATCTGGACTCAGCGTTGGCAGGGTATGATCCACAAAACGAATGGCCAAGGCCTGATCTTCTACCCATCGTTCACAACGTTGCAGCCCCCTAGCTAAAAAGCCAAATTCTTTCTGCCAGGCATGAATGAGGTAAGCCCAAAGGCCTAGGGCTATTTCAGCTGGAGAAGCGGAGGAAGACACGGAATCATGCAGCGCAAAGCTCAGCTGGACGTCAGGCGCCATCCCCCAACTGTTGAGTGCTTCTTCTAGGCTCAGCCAGTCTTTCACTTCGGGGTAAGACAGGACGTTGAGCCGCAAGCGGAGGCTCTCATTTTTTATCGAAAGAGAGCTTATTTCAGCCTTCAAAAAAGACGCTGGCAATGTCTGCCAAGCCTCGGCACCCACGCGCAGCTGTCTACGCTTAGCTAGGGCGTTAAGCAAATCTTCTAAAGTAGCAATTGAAGGCTTCACTAGAGCTCAGCTCTCCTTTTTTGATGTATGACTTGGCCTTGACCTGAGCTAGCCCAACACTATACAGCATAGGCTTCTCGATAGGCTCAAGGCGCGATGCTTAGTTGCTGCTTTTTTCAGGCCATCGTTCGGCGATCAAGTCCATCAGGGCATCAATAGCCTCTTCTTCCGAAACTTTTCGGATGATCTCACCACCTGCAAAAAGGGCGTATTGCCCCTTGCCACCAGCCAGACCGCAGTCAGCCAAACGCGCTTCCCCAGGACCATTGACAACACAACCCATGACCGCAACATCGATAGGGGCTGTGATACTTGCGAGCCGAGTTTCAACGGCTTCAGCTAACTTACATAAATCAACAGCCGTCCGCCCACAGGTAGGACAAGAGATAAGGCGTGCGCCCTTTCGTGCCAAGCCTAAAGCTTCCAAAATTTCATAAGCAACACGCACTTCTTCTAGAGGATCTGTCGTCAGCGAAACACGGATCGTATCACCGATACCTTCACTAAGCAAGCTTCCAAGGGCAACCGCTGAGCGCAATGCGCCTTTTTGGCGTGTGCCAGCTTCGGTTACTCCAAGGTGCAAGGGATAGTCGAAATGTTGCACAAGTAAGCGGTTAACCGCTATGCATAAAGCAGGGTCAGAGGCCTTGACCGACAAGACTAGATCACAAAAGCCCACTGCCTCAAGCTCGCGAACCCGAATCTCAAGGGCTTCGATCAATGCTTCTGGGCTGATCCCCCCATGCTTTGCCAGTATGTCCTTGGGGACAGAGCCGCTATTAACGCCAACGCGAATGGGCACTTGGTGGGCTTGGCAGCAACTCGCCACGGCCTGTAGCTTTTCGCGAGAACCAATATTCCCTGGGTTGATGCGTATTTTAGCTGCGCCAGCTTCGACAGCAGCTATAGCCAGACGATAATCAAAATGAATGTCCGCTACGATAGAAATCGGTGAAGTTTGGACAAGTTTTTTCAGTACATCGACAGCTTCTAGATCTGGTATGGCCATACGTGTCAGATGACAAGCAGCTGCAGCCAGGGCTTTGCACTGCTCGACATTCGCCTCATAGTCATGGCTGGAAACGTTATTCATCGACTGAACAAGGATCGGACTCTGCCCTCCTAGTGTCAGCTTGCCAACCCTTACCGTTCTGCTTTTGTTTCTTTTTGGACACGCCAAACTCGAATTTAGAATAGACAATTTATACTGCTCCCCTGCCGATATTATCGGCTTAAAATCCGCCCAATATCCAGGTAAAGGCCATAAAGAAAGAGGGCTGCGATGATCACCAGGCCGCAGATGCTGACAATGTGCATGGCCTTCTTCGAGAGTCTCTTGCCGCGGATGGCCTCAATAAGCAAAAGTAAAAGGTGATTGCCATCTAACAGTGGGATGGGCAATAGATTAGTAAGACCCAAGGATAAAGATACCAATGCAATAAGGTTGAGGAAGCCTAAGATCTTCTCCTGCCAAGAAAAACCTTGGGCTGCTACCACACCCGAAAAGGTATCAATGATACCCACAGGTCCTGATAGGACTTGGTTAGCTGGCATCTTGCCGATGATGAGGCTACCTAGACCGCGTAGTGTATTGCTCAAAACGGAATAGCTATAGGTAAAAGCATGGCCAATCGCGCCCAAAGGCTGCTTTTTCAGGGTGAGTTGGATACCGAGAGGATTGGTATAGTGAATGGGCTTCAGTTGACTCTTGCTCTGGGTGGTAGCGCCATCTCGCTGGAAAGTCACCTCTACTTCAGGCGTTTTCTCTCCACTTTGGATCTGCTCATTCAACTTGCCCAAAACGGCCTGTAGATTATCAGGCGTCACGCCTTCCCCATCCAGCGCCAAAAGTTGATCGCCCACCTTGAAAATAGGATTCCCATCGTTCTGCCAGGACTCTACCTTTTGGATGATCAAACTATGATCAGGAGCTGCGGCCGTCTGAATGCCCAGTCGATACGCCGTCAAGTCTCTGGGATTTAAGGTCGTCTCTTTAATCTCACCTGAAGGTAGGCGGTATTTCAGATGGCCTGGCTGATTCTTCCCCTTAAAGCGCTGGGCAAAAAGCAAGTCTAAATCCGTATGAATCGCTTCTCCATTGAAAGTCAGAATACGGCTACCTGCTGGCACCTGGGCTTCAGCTAACTGGCTATTTTCGGGCACCGTGCTTAATTCAGGCACAACATAGCCTTGAGTCATAAAAATGCCTATATAGATCAGAATGGCGCTCAGTATATTCGCCATTGAACCCGCTACTAAGACGGCTGCGCGATAGCGTTTGGGGCGGTTAACAAAAAGGTAGGGATCTTTAGG
>JAEZYR010000064.1 GCA_023442635.1 Bacillota bacterium
CCAAAGCGATTCAGCGGTCTCGATGCCATAGCGTTTGGCGACTTCATTTTTCGCAACGACAACCCCATGCCGCTTTTCGGGGTCGCCAGCTATGACGACTGGCTTGTCCTGCAGATGCGGAAAATCCAGCAGTTCCACGGAGGCAAAAAAGTTGTTGCCATCGCTGTGCAAGATCGTTCGCTGAGCGACAGCTGCCATCGCCGAAAGCAGAGCCTGGTGGCGCTCAGGGTCGGCGGCCAAACGCTGCCGACAACGCTCCTGGCTTTGCTGCCATAGCTGCGGATTCTTTTGCTTGGACAATGGCTAGCCTCCTTTCTGGCGCTTCGCACCCCAGAAGCATCTTTTGCGGATAAAGCCCCGCTCGCATCTCATTTTTTGATAGAATGCCCAACTTTGCAAGCGAGGAGAAGCTGCTTTTTTTTATCGCATTTAGTATCCAGTGTATGGATCTAAAAGGTCAGGTCAGGCTAAACTCTCAAACATTCTTGTAAAAAGGAGGTCTCTAATGGCTTGGCTCATGCTTTTCATCGAAGGCATCCTCGCCTTCGTCTCCCCCTGCATTTTGCCACTCATTCCGATCTATCTCATCTACTTGATGGGTGAGGAAAGCCCAGGCCCGAAGGCTCGCCTTGGCCACGCCCTCGCCTTTACGGCTGGTTTTACACTCATCTATGTCGCTTTGGGAGCCACCGCTTCGGGCATAGGTCTATGGTTGTCGCAGCATCAGCACCTTCTCTTTGCTTTGGCGGCTGGGGTCATGATCCTGCTCGGCTTGGCCTATCTTGGCTGTTTTCGGCAAGTCAGTCTACTCTGGCAGCGTCTCTTTGCGGCGCTTAAGTTTAAGCCCAAAGGCAGGTTAGGCGAGCGCCTTCAGGCCCAATTACAACCGACAACATCTGCTGCGCCCAAAGCCTGGCGAGCCTATCTCCGCTCCTTTGCCTTTGGCTTGGCCTTTACCCTCACCTGGTCGCCTTGTGTCGGCATCTGGCTGGCCAGCGCCTTGGCTCTAGCCGCCCAACGCCAGAGTCTCTGGCAGGGCGCCTCCATGCTTCTGGTCTTTTCGCTTGGCCTGGGTCTTCCCTTCATTCTCTGCGCCCTGCTTTATGAGCAGATGCAGAAGAGCTTGCGCTTCTTGCGCCAGCACCTCGGCCTCATCCAGAAGATCTCAGGTCTGCTGCTCATCCTACTCGGCTGTTGGATGCTCGCCAGCAACTTTGGCCTCTTGCCTTTTTGGACAGCTACACACTAAAACGCATCAGCAAGAAAATACGCCCTAAATGAAAGGATGGATTGATCTATGAGCACCGTTCCACCCACCCCTGAAAACTTTTCGAATAACGAGCCTCATGTGCCTAGCCACACAGCTGAGAACAGCCAGAGCACGAAGCCGCAAGCGCCAAAATCTCGTCGTACGCTTTGGCTATTGCTAAGCCTCGTCCTGATCGTCGGCTTGGCGCTAGTGGGGCAGCAAGCCCTCAAGCAATTCCGCCCCCAACAGAGCGCTGTGCCCTTGCTCGCACCGAAGGGTTCGGACGAAAAGCAGCCTGACAAGGCCGCAGCCGATACGAGTCAGGCAGGACTTGGGCAGAGCCAGCCATCTAGCGCCTCCAGTCAGCCAGCCGCCAACGCTGCCGAGCCGTCGACTGGTCCAGCGGCCACGCCGGCTGAGGCTAGCCAAGCCAGCAAGCCTAGTACGCCCTCCGAAGAGCCCACAGCCAGCACCGAAAGTCCCTACAAGGCACCGAATGCCTATTTTCGGGATGTGAAAGGCGAGTTCCACCAACTGGCCGATTACGAAGGTGAAACCATCGTCATCAATTTCTGGGCTTCTTGGTGTCCGCCTTGCCGTGCTGAGATGCCCGAATTGGCTGAGTTTGCCAAGCGCGCTGAGAAGGAAGAAGGCCTGCGTTTTATTTCCATCAATGTCGCCGATGGTGTCAGAGAGACCGAAAAAAAGGCCCTCGACTATATGGCCGAAAACAACTTTGACTTCCCCCTCTTTTTTGACGCGGCGCCCGAAGGTGCCCACAGCGCTGGCGAGGTCTTTCAGGTGATCAGCCTACCTCAAACCTGGATTATCACGCCTAGCTATGAGCTTTATCTCCGTTTCCCAGGCCAGATTTCTTTGCAAGAGCTCGAAGCCCGCGTCGAAGAAGCCAAGCGCTACACACCAAAGGCCAAAGGCTAAAAGCTCGGCTCGCTGATGCAAACACAAAAGAACCCAGATCCAAGATCTGGGTTCTTTACATCTCTTACGTAGAGCGCCTCAATCGCGCTGTCGCCTAGCTTCTAGGTTCTTCTGGACAATCATGTCCTTAACCTTCATCAAACGCGTCAAGCTATCGCGCTCATTTTCTTCGAGCTTGAGGCTGATTTCATGGATGCTCTGTTCCAGCTCGGGAATCAACACGTGTTCTAGCGAATTGACGCGCCGTCTTGTGCGCTCCAACTCAGCCGCCAAGCGCTGAACCCCCTTCTCAGCCTCAGCCAAACGCAGCATAACAGGCAAAGTCTGGCGCAGATTGCGGATGGCCTGATCCATGTCGCCATTGGTCATCGCCATGCCGTAGGGAAAGGCCTGTGGCCCTTCTTCTTTGGGCAGATCCATCTGATAGCGCGGCACGGACACCGCCATGATCTGGGCTTCTTCGACTTGGAGCGTCAGCGGCGTCGCACTCTGCAGCAGGGCGGTGTTCAGCAGCTCTGGCCAGATACCTGCCTGAGCCTGGCTCATGGCCTCAGTCGCCTGAGCGAGACAGCTGTCCACTTCTTGGCGGAGTCGGTAGGCTTCCTGTAGAGCCGTCAAAAAGGACTGCATCATACCATCGCGCTTGTCCTTCATGAGGCGGTGGCCGCGTCTTGCGATCTGGAGCTCGCGCTTAAGGCGCATGAGCTCCATTCGATTCGGACTGACCCGACGTGCTGGCATCTCAAGCCTCCTCGGCGGTGGCTTCTATCTTCGAAGCCTCTGGTGATAGGTAGTAACGATCGATCCACTCCTGGTCAATACGCTTGAGCTCCGAAGCTGGCAGCATAGAGAGCAATTCCCAACCGATCTTGAGCGTCTCTTCGATGCTGCGGTCGTTCTGGTAGCCCTGGCTGATGTATTTTTGCTCAAAGGCGGTCGAGAACTGAGCGTAGCGCTGATCCATCTCACTCAGGGCCGACTCACCGAGAATAACGGCCAAGTTGCGAGCGTCCTTGCCGCGCGAGTAAGCCGCAAAGAGCTGGTTCATGACGCCTGCATGGTCGCCTCTTGTCTTGCCCTTGCCAATGCCCTTGTCTTTCAGACGTGAAAGGGAAGGCAACACATCGACAGGTGGCTGTGCCCCTGACTGATACAGGCTGCGGTCTAGGATGATCTGGCCTTCGGTTATATAGCCTGTCAAGTCGGGCACAGGGTGGGTTTTGTCATCGTCTGGCATGGTCACAATCGGCATCATCGTGATGGAGCCTTTGTGGCCTCGGACACGGCCAGCGCGCTCATAGAGGTTGGCCAAGTCTGTGTAAAGGTAACCAGGATAGCCACGACGGCCAGGCACTTCTTTGCGGGCGGCTGATACCTCGCGTAGAGCCTCGGCGTAATAGGTCATGTCCGTCATGATGACGAGGACATGCATGTCTAGGTCAAAGGCCAGGTATTCTGCGCAAGTCAAGGCCATGCGAGGGGTCGCGATGCGCTCGATCGGAGGC
>JAEZYR010000071.1 GCA_023442635.1 Bacillota bacterium
GCTTTGTGATGGCACATGAGGAAGAAGGGCTTTTCGGGGTCACGCTCACGAATGAAGCGAATGGACTTCTCGGTGACCAACTCGGTTGCGTAGCCCTCTTCGCGATGGACACCCTCTTCGGTGATAAAGCGCGGATCGTAGTATTCACCCTGACCCACAAAGATTTCAAAATGGTCAAAACCCGTAGGCAAATAGGGCTTCTCCGTTCCCAAGTGCCACTTGCCGATGATGCCCGTGTGGTAGCCAGCTTCTTGCAGGCTCTTGGCGACGTTGGGCAAACGGCCGTTGAAATTGTTTTCGAGCATGCGCACACCGTTCAAGTGGTTGTAGTTACCCGTCAAAATACAGGCTCGTGAAGGGGCACAAATCGAGTTGGTGCAGAACATCCGGTCTAAGCGAGCGCCTTCTTGGGCAAGGCGGTCAATACCTGGTGTCCGAATAGGGAAAGTTGGGTTGTAAGCGGTGATAGCTTGGTAGCCGTGATCATCCGACATGATGAAAAGAATGTTCGGTCGATCTTGTTGCTTGTGGGGCTCCTGGGACATGAGATTCTGCCTTTCTTTTTTGCGAGCCTGCTCAATATGCCAATCTCTGCTGACTAGCAAAACGGATATATGCAAATTTTCATCTCTGCTCAAAGCAACGTCAAGATGGGTTAGCCTGGAGAAGGGTTAGGAGCTGCTTGGCAAATCTCGCGTCCACAATCTGCCACCTGCCCTCTTGCCCCAATTGCGTCTCAATGAGGTTCAGGGCATTGTCATAAAGCTCCATCGGTACATTGAGTGCCTGCCAACCCTGCTCACGCGCCAGGCCTTGCAATTGCATCTCCGCTGCCGAAGCGCCCACAAAGTACAGCTCGTCAAAAAAGATCTTCTCATCCGTCGCATAGCGGCTACGCAACGCCAATTTGATGAGCTCAAGGGCATGATCTTCTAGACCTGCATCAAAGCAGTGTATTTTTTCGAGCAGATCGTTGTAGGTGACGACGAGGCGCAGACGGCAGTCGCCCTGGTCAATAGAGGGTAGCTTTTCTGCCTCCAAAAAGGACGGCCAGGCTGCCTCGAGAGCCAGCTCAACGGCTGACTGCCCAGGCTGGTCACTCGTCTTATCTAGCGATGGCGACTTCGCCGCTTGCGCCTCAGTTTCGGAACTCGGATTCTCCTCATCCTCAGACAAAAGGCTTTGCAGCTCTGGGCGCCAGGCCAAAACATAGCCAGCCTCCCCGTCGCTGTAGAGAAGCGGGCGCGCTAAAATGCTTTCTTCCCCGCAATTAGGGCAATACAAGACCTGACACTCTTTTTTCAAAAGTCGCTCTTTGAGGTCTGGATCCTCAGTCGCATCAATATGATCCCAGATCACCACTTCTTCATCTGAAAGACAAAAAGGGCACTGTATGTTTTCTTTATGAAAGCGTGTCATGCTGAGCTATCCACCTTTCTCTTGCGTGTATAGAGCGCCGCAATAGGTCTTCTGACCCTGCCATCGCCTGCTGTCTCATCGGGCGCATCAGACACCATGATTGGCTTCTTTTTATCCCATTCATTACGACAGGATGAAGGGCAAAAGTCAAGCTGCCTCATTCGACCTCAAAAGCACTTAAGCCCCCTCGCTAGGTCTTGAATTTCTAACGGTCAGCATCTAAAATATCCACCGCTGCCCTAAATATTGCGGTCACGAACGAAAATGCATCTATATTTAGGGTTTTGCATGATTTATTCATTTCGTGGCTGATGGTTGCTATCAGCTGCTAGCAAAGCAGGCGCACCCTTTAGCGCCTTTTATTTTGGAGGGAATCATGACTGCTATGCCGCATCTACGCCATGTCCTCAAACGCGATGGTCGTGTTGTACCCTATGAACGCGAAAAGATTATTCAGGCCATGCACAAGGCCTTCATCCAGATGGATGAGCCCATTAGCGAGCAGGACTTAGCTCAGCTGGCCGACCAGATCGAAGCTGGCTTCCACCAAGCTCATCAGCTGTCGGTGGAATCCATTCAGGACCAAGTTGAATTGGCTCTGATGGAAGCCGAGCACTACCGTGTTGCCAAGGCCTATATCATCTACCGCGAAGAGCGCCGGCGCAAACGCGGCGTGCGTTCTCAGATCGCCCACTTCTTCCCCGAGCTTCCCGAACTCGAAGGCGTCTTGATCGAAATCGAAAACGACTTTGACGACGAAAGCTATGCCTTGCGTCCGCTATACCACAAATTCCTCTCCTTCTACAAAGAAGGCCGTTCTGTCGACGAGCGCCTAGACCTCCTGATCAAGGCAGCCATCGAGCTGACCGACGAAGAGGCCACGCGTTGGGAATTTATCGCTGGTCGTTTCTATGGTCTGCGCTTTCAGCGCCGCCTCAATCAGGCCTGGGAGAAGCTTCTGCAAGATCGTCAAAGCGAGCTAAAAGTCGAGCAGCTCAGCTTCGCCCAAAAAGTGGCGATCATGGAAGAACTCGGCCTTTATGGCGATGCTGTGCGCAAAACCTACAGCGAGGCTGAATTGGCCGAGGCTGCCAGCTGGTTAGATCCTGAACGCGAGCGCTGCCTCAACTATTCAGGCTATGACCTCCTTGTTTCTCGCTATGTCATCCACAACCACCAGCACGTGCCCCTAGAGAGTGTGCAAGAAATGTTCCTCGGCATTGCCCTTTTCTTGGCCATCCCCGAAAAGGAAGCCAAGAGTCGCCTTAACTGGGCTCGCCGTTTCTACGATCGTCTGAGCTTGCTGGAAATCACCATGGCCACGCCCACTCTCTCCAACGCTCGCAAGCCCTTCCACCAACTGAGTTCTTGCTTTATCGATACCGTACCCGATAGCCTCCGCGGCATTTATCGCAGCATTTCGCAGTTTGCCAATGTCAGCAAATTTGGCGGCGGCATGGGGCTTTACTTTGGCAAAGTCCGCGCCCAAGGTTCGGCTATCCGCGGCTTTGACGGAGCTGCTGGCGGTGTCATCCGCTGGATTCGCCTCGCCAACGACACGGCTGTTGCCGTTGATCAGCTCGGCGTGCGCCAGGGCGCTGTCGCCTGCTATCTCGATGTCTGGCACCGTGACTTGCCCGAATTTCTCGCCCTGCGCACCAACAACGGCGACGACCGCATGAAGGCGCATGACGTCTTCCCTGCCGTCTGCTACCCAGACTATTTTTGGCAGCAAGTCGAGAGCAATCTGAATGGTAATTGGGCCTTGATTTGCCCCCATGACGTCTTGCGCCACAAGGGCTACAGCCTCGAGGACTATTACGGCGAGGCCTGGACTGAGCGCTATCTGGATTGCGTGAACGATCCCGCTATCACCAAGCGCTGGATCCCCTTGCGCGAACTCGTCCGCCTCATCATCAAGAGCGCTGTCGAGACAGGCACGCCTTTTGCTTTCAACCGCGATATTGTCAACAGGGCTAACCCCAACCGTGACAAGGGCATCATTTACTGCTCCAACCTCTGCACAGAGATTGCCCAGAACATGTCGCCAGCAGAAGAAATATCCGAAGAAATCATCACCGAAGATGGCGATACCGTCATCGTCAACCGCACGCGTCCTGGCGAATTTGTGGTTTGCAACTTGGCGAGCCTAAATCTTGGCCGCCTGGATGTCGACAATGCCGCAGCTATGGAAGAAGCGGTCACGACAGCCATTCGCGCTCTCGACAACGTCATCGAGCTCAACTTCTACCCTGTGCCCGATGCCGAAGTCAACAACAGACGTTATCGCCCCCTAGGCTTAGGCGTCAGCGGCTATCACCACCTTCTAGCCAAGCGCAAAGTCAATTGGGAAAGCCAGGCTCACCTTGACCTCGTCGATCGCGTTTTCGAGGATATTAACTTCTACGCCATCCAAGCTTCTAACCAGATCGCCAAAGAAAAGGGCGCCTACCCCCTCTTTGGAGGTTCTTTGTGGGAGACTGGCCAATACTTTGAGGATCGCCACTACCAAAGCGAGCGCTGGCAGGCCTTACGCCAATCCGTGGCCACGCACGGTCTTCGCAATGGCTATCTCCTCGCTGTCGCGCCTACTTCGTCAATCTCTATCGTCGCTGGCACCACCCCAGGCATTGATCCAGTCCTGAATCGCTTTTACTACGACGAGAAGAAAAACGGCCTCATTCCTCGCGTCGCGCCAGATCTCAGCCCTGAAAATTACTGGTTCTATAAGCCAGGTCATCAAATTGATCAGTCCTGGTCGGTTCGTGCCTGTGGTGTCCGCGGCCGCCATATTGACCAGGCCCAAAGCTTCAACCTCTACATTACGAACGACTACACGTTCCGCCAGATCCTGGCTCTTTATCTAGAGGCTTACCACGAGGGTGTCAAAACAATCTACTATGTGCGCTCCAAGAGTCTTGAAATTGAGGCCTGCGAGAGCTGTGCAGTTTAAGCCAAGTTGCTAGATCTAGGCTGCCGTTCTCACACTGAGCACCAGCTAGACAGTCAGCTCATATCCCAGCGGTCTGTATCCCCACAGGCCGCTTTTCTTTTGTGGCTGTCGCTTCCATCCTTAATCCAAGCCGTTCGCGTGCAACTTTAACAACTCAGATCTGGCTTAACTGTTAAGATGATGAAACTAGTTATGGGAGGTAAACCAGATGGCAGACATTCTGCGTAAGCCCTTATTTAATCCTGATGGCGATATTGATCTATCTCGTCGCCGCATGATCAACGGCAACACGACCAATCTCAACGACTTCAACAACATGAAGTATCCGTGGGTTTCTGACTGGTATCGGCAGGCCATGAACAATTTCTGGATTCCTGAAGAGATCAATCTTTCCCAGGACAAGAAACAGTATCCTCATTTGTCCGCCCCTGAGCGCCGTGCCTATGACAAGATCCTGTCTTTCTTGATCTTCCTCGACAGCATCCAAACCGCAAACTTGCCCAACATTGGCGAACATGTAACCGCCAATGAGGTCAACCTTTGCCTTTGCATTCAGACCTACCAGGAGGCCATCCACTCCCAGAGCTATTCCTACATGCTCGACTCCATTTGTGAGCCCAACGAGCGCGATGAGATCCTGTATCAATGGCGAGATGATGAGCATCTCCTGCGCCGTAACACCTTCATCGGTGACATTTACAATCGTTTTGTCTCCGACAAGAGCGAAGAGAATTTCGCTCGCGTCTGTTTTGGCAACTATATTCTAGAGGGCATCTATTTTTATAGCGGCTTCATGTTCTTCTACAACCTCGCCCGCAACGAGCGCATGACGGGCTCTGCCCAGCAGATTCGCTACATCAACCGCGATGAAAATACGCATCTCTGGCTTTTCCGCAACATCATTCGTGAGCTTCAGAAGGAAGAGCCCCACCTCTTTACACCTGAGTTGCAGCGTGAATATCGCGCCATGATTCGCGAGGGTGCCGATCAGGAGATCGCCTGGGGGCGCTATGTCATCGGCGATGAAATCGATGGTTTGAATAGCCAAATGGTCGATGACTACATTCAGTACCTGGCCAACTTGCGTTGCCGCGACATCGGCCTGGATCCTGTCTTTGATGGCCACGAAGAAGAGCCCGACAGCATGAAATGGGTTTCTCACTACTCCAATGCCAACATGATCAAGACGGACTTCTTTGAGGCGCGTTCGACGGCTTATGCCAAATCGGGAGCCTTGCTCGACGACCTTTGATCCTTTTCTTCGGCAAAAAGAAGAGCCGTTGCTAACAGATGTTAAGCAGTGGCTCTTTTCTTGTGTGCTTTCCCTTCGTCCTCTCTGACTAGATTTGGGGCTTGGCTTCTCAGCTGTGGTGAGCTGAGACGCTGAAAAGCTCGATTCTGGCCTTAGTCAACCCACTGGATTTCCTGTTCGACTTCCCAGAATGACGAAAACTCCCT
>JAEZYR010000019.1 GCA_023442635.1 Bacillota bacterium
AGTTATACGTCTGCTCGACATCAAAGGAGCTTGAACGTTCGCCCATACGTATGGAGGGACAAACCACATAGGCTTGGTGACCTGCTCGGCATTCTTTCGCCATTAAGTCCCAGGCTCGCTCCAGAGAGCTCGGACTCACAGTGTAGGTTTGGATGGGTTGGCGGCCAGGGGGTAACTCGTCAATTCTTGAAATGTCGAGATCCCCATAAAGAAACAGGGCGAGCGTCCTCGGGATGGGAGTAGCTGACATAACCAGCACATGGGGATGCCAGGACTCAGCCAACTCACCGCTAGTCCTTTGCTTGTGAACTTCTGTTTGTGCCACCAGCTGAATGCGTTGTTTAACACCAAAGCGGTGCTGTTCATCGGTAACCGCCAAGGCCAGGCGCTTGAATTTCACTTTGCCATCCAGGACGGCATGCGTACCCACCAAAATGGCACAACGGCCGTCTGCCAGTCTGGCCAAGGTCTCGCGCCGCTCGGCAGCTTTGACAGCTCCAGTTAAGAGACGAATCTCCACCACCTCGCCCAGGAGTTTTTGCAGACTTCTTACATGTTGCTGTGCCAAAACGGCCGTCGGGGCCATCAAAACGGCCTGTCCACCAGCCAGAGCGCACTGTAACATGGCTAGAGCGGCAATAAGCGTTTTGCCAGAGCCTACGTCGCCCTGGACAAGCCGCGACATGGGGCGCTGCTGACAAAGGTCGTGAAAAACCTCATTGCAGACCCTTTGTTGGGCTGCTGTTGGCTGAAAGGGCAGAGCGGCTACAATCTCTCGATAATGTTTGAGCTGCTCTTTTTCGAGTGTTAAGGGCAAGGCCTGGCCAGCATTCTGGCTCTCGTTTCGCAACAAACGAAGACCGAGTTGCGTCAAAAAAAGTTCTTCAAATGCCAAGCGCTTGCGAGCTAAAGCAAGTTGATGCATATCGGCAGGCTGATGAATCGTGCGCAAAGCATACTGGGCATCGCAGAGCTGATATTGCTGACGTACATCCGCCGGCAAGGGATCTGGGTAGTAGGGCAAATATTTTTCTAAGTCCGAAGAAATGAGCTCACGGATTTTGCGCTGGCTTAGGCCAGCTGTTAGCGGATAAATGGGATGCAGGTAGTCCAAACCTTCAAAATCACCACTGCCGAGGGATTCAATAGCTGGATTCAGAATCTGAAAACGTCCGCCCTGACGCTGAATACGGCCGCGAAAAACACCCAAATCAGCTGTTTTGAGTCGTTCCGCCAACCACGGCTGGTTAAACCAGATGGCGGCAAGGCTGCCGCTTTCGTCCTGCAAGACCGTTCGTATCGTGGCCTGCCTTCCCCGGCGAAAAAGGCTGGGACTGCGGCTTATCTGGGCTCGAATGACCGCTTCTTGCCCATCGACGAGTTGCGCGATAGGGGTGCAAGTCCGCCAATCTTCATAAGCTCTCGGCATATGGCGCAATAAATCAAGGGGCGTTTTGATTTCCAAGCGCCCTAACTGCTGTTTGAGTTTGGGTCCCAAACGTCTGTGCGCTTCCAGAGGCTCAAAAAGGGCATCATACATAGAGGGGGCTGACTTATCGGTACTCACAAAGCCTCGCCGCCCGTTTCTTTTGCGCTTCTTTTTGTGACTGGCTCAGCCTGCATCTGCTGTTGTTTAAGGCCATAAGGGCAAAGATCCAAACAGACACAAGCCGCACAGTTCGGTCGCCTAGCATCACAGACAGCGCGTCCATGAGCTACCAACAAATGCCCCCAATGTGCCCAGAAAGCTTCGGGCAAAACTTTCATGAGATCTCGTTCGACGGCTTCGGGGCGCTCTTCTTGCGTCAGCCCCATACGCTGGGCTAGACGCTTGCAGTGCGTATCCACCACAATAGCCTGGCCACCAAAGACATCGCCCACAAGCAAATTGGCAATCTTTCGCCCGACGCCAGGCAAGCTTTCGAGTTCGGCCTGTGTTTCGGGTACCTGGGCACCATAATGCTCAGTCAAAACTTGGGCACAGGCGATCATGTTCTTGGCTTTGTTGCGATAAAGACCGCAGCTTCGCACATAGCTCTCCACCTCGGCCTGTGTAGCCTTGGCCATGCTGGGAATGTCAGGATAGGCCGCAAAAAGCGCGGGCGTCACCTGATTGACGCGCTCATCCGTACATTGGGCTGCCAAAATAGCACCCACGAGCAGATACCACGGATTTTCGGATCCATTGAGCGTGCAATCCGCATCTGGGTAGGCTTCTCTTAGTCGCTGATAGATTTCACACGCCCGCTCAGGATGTGTCAAGCCAGCAACTCTAGGTAAATAACGCCGCTTTTTCGCTGTCTTTTTGCTTGTTTTTTCCGCCATTGTTCCTCTTTGTACTCAAACCACAGGTAGGGTAAACGTAAATTTTGCACCGCCTAATTCGCTGTCACCCACTTCGATACTCTGCCCATGGGCATGCAAAATTTGCTGACAGATATAAAGACCCAATCCCGATCCCGTATGCTTGCCACGCGTACGGTCGCCCTTGTAGAAGCGCTGGAAGATGTGGGCACGATCTGCGTTCGAGACCCCAGGCCCATTGTCTGCAACACTCACGCTGACAGAGGACATGCCATTCGGCTGTTCCCAACTAATATCCAATAGGCCATGGTCAGGTATAAAGCGAATTGCATTGATGCATAAGTTATACAAAACACGCTGCAAAGCCCTCTCATCGCCTTGCACCCAAATGGGCAAATGGTTATCGGGGCAAGTCACCGTAATCCCCTTTTGGACGAGCTGGCCTTCTAAGGCATTGAGTGTTTGAGCGATCCAACTTTGGAGCTCAAAGCGATCTTGCTGAGCCCTATATTTTGTCTCGCTAATATTGAGGCTGTCATCAATATCCATGACCATCTGTCGCAGTCGCTCGGTTTCGTCTTTGATGATCTGGAGGTAACGAGGATAAGCTGCAGGTTCGATAATCCCGTCCTGCATACCACCCACAAAGCCCACAATAGAAGTGAGGGGCGTTCGTAAGTCATGAGATATAGCCGCAATAAAATCACGTCTTGCCTGCTCTTGATCGCCTAGAGCTGCCGCCATTCGGTTGAAGTTCTCACTCAATACGGCCAGCTCATCACCTGGGTCAGCACTTCTCAAAAACTCATCTTCTGAGAAATCCGAGCTAGCTTCTTCCCCCTCCTCCGCTGCGTAAGAACTCCAGCGTCGAATCAGGGGAACTCTGACAGAATAATCGCCAGCGCCAATGGCCCTCGCTGCTCGAATGAGGTTGCTGATAGGCTGCGAAAAAATATGGGTAAAAACGAAAAGCACCAACAGCGCAGCCACAAAAGCTACCGATGCAGCCCAGCCTAAGGATTTGAGCAGAGCTTGGGCGCTCATTTGGTTGACATCATAATGCGCACAGAGGAAAAAGAAAAAAGCAATGCGGCCATTGTCCGAAGCGCTTTTTCGAAGCCAGATCGGTCGCAAAATGCTGATCCACTCTGGCCGCCCCAGTTCAGATGCCATGCGCCAACGTTCGTGAGCGATCTGCTCGTAAGGGCGTATATGATCTTGTAGCGCTTCATAAAAAGGCCAAATGCCTGAAGGCGCATACTCAATTTCGCCTGTTCGAATGAGAGCTCCGTGCTCCATGCGTTCCTTGAGCTTTTGCCACTCTTCCTGGCGCCAGGTCTTGAGCCCGTTGCCCCTGCTGACCTGTAGGGCCTCAAAAACCGCTTGCATCTGTGCAGCAAGATTCGGCTCTATCTTACTGCTGCGCAACTCTTCGCCATCTCGATCAATAAGGGCAAAGGCAACCGAAAATTGTCTCTCGACCAATTCGGCCGTAGCGTGTGCCACCGTTTGATCCCATTGGGCGGACAGCTTTTCTCTAGCTAAAGCAGGATCAGGTTCTGCTAAGAACCCTCGACTATAGTCGACATCCAGCTGGCTCAAAACGTGATTAGCCAACTGGCTCAGTTGTCTTGCCCTCTCCTGCCTAAGGCTACGTGTAATCGTCAGATAAAAGAGCAGACCCATGAGAATAAAGGTTAGAGCCAAGGTGCCTGCAAAAGCCAAAAGGAGGCGACTGCGATAGGAAAGACGATTGAGATAGCGTGTAAGGCTTACTTTCGCCATGGGTCGTCGACTTAAATGCACTCGAACTTGTAGCCAACACCCCAGACTGTTTTGATCTCCCAACCAAGGCCTGTTCCATGATGGGTCTCAAGGCGCTCTCGAATGCGTTTAATATGGACATCAACCGTACGGCCATCACCATGATCGTAGCCCCAAACCGCACTGAGCAGCTGTTCGCGAGTAAAAACGCGGTTTGGATGCGCTGCCATATAGTAGAAGAGTTCTAACTCGCGAGGTGGCAGATCCACCACTTTGCCGCGAATGACACAGGTATAGCTCTGGCGGTCGATAAGCAACTCGCGGTAGCGAACCTCTTGCGGTGGATCCTCTTCTAGGGCTTCCTGCTCGCTGAGCTTCACCCGCCGCAAAACAGCCTTCACACGCGCTAGCAATTCCTTTGGGTCGAAGGGCTTTTGAATGTAGTCATCAGCGCCTAGCTCCAGGCCCACAACTTTATCGAGCGTTTCACCCCGAGCGGTCAGCATCAAAATAGGGCAAGTCGATTCCCGCCGTATGGCTCGGCAGACATCGTAACCATCCATGCTCGGCAACATCAAATCAAGCAGAACAACATCTGGCTGGATATGCTGAAACAGCTGTAAACCTCGAAGGCCATCTGCACAGCTGCTAAATTCGTAGCCCTCTTTTTCAAAATAAAGGCGCAGCAATTCGACAATATGGGGATCGTCATCAATAACCAAAATCCGCTTACCAGTCATATTTGCTTCCATCCACTTCATTGTTCTTCCTCTTTATCTTCTCAAAGCGCTAAAACGTGGCTCATTGTATACCGAATCAAGGATTCTGCTCAATTTTGTTTCTCGACTTGCAATTCACATACTGCCGTTCTTGATCTCGAACCAGTTGCGTCAGCTCTTCTAAAAAAGTACCCAAGTCAGGATAAGCTTTGTAGACGGAGGCAAATCGTATATAGGCGACGGGATCCAAGGCCCAAAGCGCTGACATCACAGCTTCGCCCAAGCGTTGGCTACTCGTCTCTCCATTGAGATCGCCTTGAACCTCGCCCTCAATGCGATCGACGATCTCATTGATCTGGTCAGGTGAAATGGGTCGCTTGTTGCAAGCTTTCATCATGCTACTGGCCAGCTTTTCTCGGTCGAACAGCTCCCGCCCTCCGTCCTTTTTCTTCACGTACAGTGGGGCTGTTTCGATTTTTTCATAGGTCGTAAAGCGGTAGTGGCAGCGCTCGCATTCTCTGCGCCTTCTGACAGCCGTTCCATCAGCCAGAGGGCGGCTATCAATAACGCGATCATGCTCGTATGCACAGTGTGGGCACTTCATGGGCCACCCTCCATCTCTTCATTTCATTGCAGTTAAGCGCCAGGCCCGAAGGTCTGACGCTTGACGGTCTGTTTGCTTGATAGGTCAAAAGAGCTTTTCGGTCTAAGCTGTAAAGTCAGCTCCTGCTCAGCCCTCGTCCTCACTATCATTAAAGAACCAAGGCAAGATGCGATTGCTGCTCTTGCGCCGTTCCTCTTGGCGGCGTGGAGCCGTAGCGTTTTGGCGCTGAGGCGCGGTCTGCGTCTGCGTCTGCGTTTCAGCATAGCTGGATCTACCCTGGTTGTAGATAACGTCACTCGTGGCTCGAGAAGACTCCTGAGCTGCCGCTGTCTCCACACGCTGTTTGGGGGCTTGGTAATCCGACGTGCTCAAAAAAGCAGGAATGCTCTCGTCCTCGTCACGATTCACTTGCGCCGAAGTCCCGACAGTCGTGCTGGGCTCCTCTAGCGTAGCTGCACTGTTGGCATAGCTGCTCTGCTCCTCATTCTGCAAACTTTCGGAGCGGCCAGTGTAGGCGTTGCTACCTTGCGTGTAGTTACCCCCACGATAAGAGGATCCTGGCTGAAAGTTGTTGTTACGCCAGTTGCTATTGCCTCGGTTAGCTGGCTGCGCGTTCGTTGTGCTCTGCCGCTCGCGATTGGGTGTCACATTGCCGAAGGTTTGCAAACCGCGATTGCTCTTATTGCTATCGGGCTTGGGATCAAAACCAGAAGCGATAATCGTGATCATCAGCTCGTCTTCCATGCTGTTATCCGGCACAGCACCGATGATGATATCGGCATCTGGAGCTGCGCTGTCGCGCACCATGGTTGCGGCTTCGTTGATCTCGCGCAATTTGAGATTGTGGCCGGTGAAGTTCACGATCAAGCGATGAGCACCCTCGATAGAGGTCTCAAGAAGCGGACTATGCAAGGCTGCTCCGATGGCCAATTCCATACGATCTTGACCCTTGGCGCGGCCGATGCCCATGTGGCAGATACCAGCGCCGACCATAACGCGTCGAACGTCCGCAAGGTCCAAGTTAATCAAACCAGGAACAGCTACCAAATCTGAAATGCCAGAAACGCCGAAGTTCAGAATTTGATCCGCCATCGAGAAAGCCTCATCAAGCGAGGTATCGTCATCAATCATGGCCAACAGACGATCATTGGGAACAACAATCAAACTATCGACGTATTGCTCTAGATTGCGGATACCAGCCTCAGCATTCGCCATGCGCTTCGCGCCTTCGTAGCGGAAGGGGCGTGTGACGACACCAACGGTCAAAATACCCATATCTCGGGCAATCGCAGCGACAACAGGGGCTGCACCTGTACCTGTACCGCCGCCCATACCAGCTGTGATGAAAAGCATATCCGTACCGCGGATCAAGCTGGCAATCTCGTCACGTGATTCTTGAGCGGCCTTTTCGCCAACTTCGGGGTTGGCACCAGCACCTAAGCCACGCGTGATCTTCTCACCGATCTGGATGCGATGGGGGGCTTGATTGCGTTCAAGGCACTGATGATCCGTATTGATAGCAATAAAATCTATACCCTGCATAGAGGATTCGACCATGCGGTTGATGGCATTACATCCGCCACCCCCGACACCGATCACTCGAATGGTTGCATAACCATCGTCTTCCATCTGAAAATTGCTCGTCACAGGTTCACGGTAATTATCCATTATTGTGCTCCTCAATCCTATTTGCTTCTCCCACAAAACCGAGGTTCAGCCTTTCGTTTACACAGAAAGCGTAAACGTCTTGCCTACACTTTCACCTGAAATGCATTGTAGGAAGGCTTAGCC
>JAEZYR010000076.1 GCA_023442635.1 Bacillota bacterium
ACACAGCAGAAAGCCTTCAAAAAAGAATTTTAGAAGAGATCGAGCACCAACTCTTGCCGCAAGCCGTTGAAGAAATAGCTGGGGCTATGCAAGCAGGCCGATGGCCTTACGCAAAAACTGAGACAGCCTACGCAAAACAAGTAGGCGACAATCCACAGAAGAAATTTGTAAATCGAGAGTCTGAGGCCGCAGTAAGCCACGATGACGATGGACTTGATGAGGCAAAAGGGGCGAAGGAGGAAAAAGGATGAAACTAGCCTTGATTGGATCGGGAGGCCGTGAGCATGCTTTGGCCCTTCGCTTGCTAGAAAGCCCCCAAGTTTCCTGCCTTTACATTTTGCCAGGTAATCCAGGCATGCTTACCGACACGAGGGTACAACTCGTTCCAGACATAGCAGCGGAGGCGCTCGAGGCGATCGTAACTTTTTGCCAAAAAGAGGCTGTGGACCTTGTTGTGGTCGGTCCAGAGAAGCCGCTGGTCATGGGATTGGCCGATCGTTTGGCGTCTTGTCATATACCCTGCTTTGGCCCCAAAAAAGCGGCTGCAGCTTTGGAAGGTAGCAAAATATTTGCCAAGCAGCTCATGCGCGAAGCCAAGATTCCAACGGCTGACTTTGAACTTTGCTACACACTAGAAGACGCAGAAAAAGCACTTGCCAAGCGCGGGCCAGAAAATTATCCCGTTGTGCTCAAAGCTGATGGCCTTGCGCAAGGCAAGGGCGTTGTGATTGCGCCTGACAAAGCATGCGCTCAGCAGGCGGCAGAGGCCATGTTGGTGTCCAAACAGTTTGGCGAAGCTGGTGCAGCTATTGTCTTAGAGGATTATTTGGGGGAACCTGAGCAAGAGCTTTCTGTCATGGTTCTGTCAGATGGAGAGAACTACCTGAGCTTTCCAGTTGCGATGGATCATAAGCGGATTGGCGAAGGTGATAAAGGCCTAAATACGGGAGGTATGGGCGCCATTGCACCCAATCCACTCTACACGGCAGAGCTCGAAGCAGAAGTGGCTAGGCACATCATAGAGCCGACTCTGAGGGCAATGAAGCGTCGTCAAAGTCCCTTTGTGGGTTGCCTCTATGTCGGCCTGATGCTGACCCAAGAAGGCCCCAAGGTCATCGAATACAATTGCCGCTTTGGGGATCCTGAATGTCAGACGCTGCTGCCGCTCTTAGAGGGCGATTTTTGCAGTCTGCTTTGGTCTTGTGCGACAGCTTCTTTGCAGCCGAAGGCTTGGTCCTTTCGCCAGGCTGCGACTTGCACGGTCGTTTTGGCAGCCGAAGGCTATCCAGCGGCCTACCCCAAGGGTATGCCCCTTCATTTAGAGCGAGCTCAAGCAACATGGCCCAAGTTGTGTCAAGAAGGCGAAACACTCGCCCTTATTCATGCAGGTACAGCTTTGTCCCCAGACTTTTCTGGAATGTGCATTAGCCAAGGCGGGAGGGTGTTGAATGTCGTAGCCAGGGCTGAGCATTTGACGCGCGCTATTGACCTGGCTTATCAAGCGCTGCCAGATGTCTGCTTTGATCGGTGCTATTTTCGCCGAGATATAGGCCAGGCAGCCCTCAAGAGCCTAGCGAAGGAGGCAGAAAAATGATACAGCGTGTTTTGGTCGAACGGGCTGAAGGTTTTAGGCAAGAAGCCGAACGCCTGCAGCAAGACCTAAAAGAGCAACTGAAATTACCACAGCTCACAGGCGTGAGGATTTTGCAATGCTATGACGTTGAATGTCGTACGGCGGATTTCTTAGACGGTCTTTATTGGACGGTTTTTGCAGAAGGCCAAAGTGATTGTCTGTTGAAGGCTTGCCCAGAAGCTGATGTGATCTTGAATGTGGCTTACCTGCCTGGCCAGTATGATCAAAGAGCCGATTCGGCGGCACAATGTGTACAGCTCATAACGGGCGGTGAGCGCCCGGCCATACGCAGCAGTCGGATCTATCTCTTTTATGGGGAGCTGAGCGCAGAGGAGATCAAGAGGGTCAAGCGTTATTTGATCAACCCTGTCGAGGCTGAAGAAATCCCCCTCACTTTGCCAAGCCATCTAACTTTTGACCATCCAGGTGAAGAAAAAATACCCCGCCTTGCCTCGCTTCTTGAACTGACAGAGCCGAGCAGCCTCGCCGATTTCAGAGCCACCTGGTCTTTGGCGATGGATGTGGACGACTTGGCCTGCTGTGTGGCTTATTTCAAAGCAGAAGGACGCGTGCCGAGCCTGACAGAACTGCGCGTAATCGATACTTACTGGTCAGATCACTGCCGCCACACCACCTTCTCGACAGAGCTCAATCAGATTGAGGCCGAAGACTCCGCTGTTATCGAGAGCTTAGAGCTTGCGAAGCAGCTCGGCCAGGACTTGGGCAGGGCGCACAAGCCCTTGACCTTGATGGAGCTGGCGACCTTAGCTGGTCGGGTTTTGCGAGAGCGGGGACAGCTAGAAGACCTCGATGTCTCTGATGAAATCAATGCCTGCACGGTGAAGGTGGATGTCCAAGTCAAAGCCCATCAAGAAGCCGAGCCTCAGGTGGAGCCTTGGTTGCTGCTTTTCAAAAATGAAACCCACAACCATCCGACCGAGATTGAGCCCTTTGGTGGGGCTGCAACCTGCATAGGAGGGGCTATTCGCGATCCCTTGTCGGGGCGAGCTTACGTCTATCAGGCGATGAGAATTACGGGAGCCAGCGATCCCACCCAAGCCCTCGAAAAGACAAGACCAGGCAAGTTACCCCAAAGCGTTATTTGCCAGGAAGCGGCTAGGGGATATAGCTCTTACGGCAACCAAATTGGTCTGGCCACAGGGCTTGTGGAAGAGTATTACCATCCAGGCTATGAGGCGAAGCGCCTCGAACTTGGCGCTGTTATCGGAGCGCCGCCAGCCACTGGCATTCGCCGTGAAGTCCCGCAAGCCGGAGACCAGATTATCCTCATCGGCGGCAAGACAGGCCGGGATGGCTGTGGTGGGGCGACTGGATCTTCCAAAGCCCATGACCAGTCCTCGATTGAGCGTTCGGGCGCAGAAGTCCAAAAAGGCAATGCCCCTGAAGAACGCAAACTCCAACGCCTCTTTCGTCGCAAGGACTTTGTCCGAGCCGTCAAGCGCTGCAACGACTTTGGAGCAGGCGGTGTCAGCGTGGCCATTGGCGAGTTGGCGGAAGGGGTGGATATCTATCTAGATCGCATCCCCACAAAATACGCAGGACTCAGTGCGACAGAGTTGGCCATTTCCGAATCACAAGAGCGCATGGCCATTGTTGTCGAAGAGGCAGACGTCGAGCGTGTCTTGCAGGCGGCTAGCGAAGAAAATTTAGAGGCCAGCTGTGTGGCGGAAGTTAGCCGTGAAGCCAGGGTTCGCATGTTTTGGCATGGCGAAGAGCTGCTTAACCTCAGTCGCGCCTTTTTGGACAGCCATGGGGCTGTGAAACGACAAGACGTTCGGATTCAAGCAGCCAGACCCATCAAGAGCCAGTTTGCACAAGCACCAACACAAAGCTGGGTGGAGGCCTACCTTGCTTTGGTCAGTGACTTGGCCGTTGCAAGTCGGCGTGGCTTGAGCGAGCGTTTTGACAGCAGCATAGGGGCAGCCAGCCTCCTTTTCCCCTTTGGGGGTTCGAACTGCAAAACGCCCTCGCAGATCATGGCCGCTCGTTTGCCAGTCCTCTGTGGCGAAACAACAACAGCTTCCCTCATGGCGCATGGCTTTGAGCCGACTTGCTTAGAAGCCGATCCTCATTGGGGCGCCTATCTTGCCGTGGTCGAGGCCATCAGCCGTATTGTGGCAGGGGGCGCAGATTTGCGGCGCTGCTGGCTGAGTCTGCAAGAATACTTTCCGCGCATGGGGCAGGAT
>JAEZYR010000081.1 GCA_023442635.1 Bacillota bacterium
GGTCTCGGGTTCGAATCCCGAGTGGGTCACCAGAACAGGTCAGCTTCGGCTGGCCTGTTCTTTTATTTTCTAAGAACGCAGATGGTGTTCGAAGCTCCCCCTCCCTGACACTTCTTAGCTTTTGGTAATCCGCAGCGTCATTTGCTTTTGGCGGCTAAGCTAGCCTGGTCAAAGCATTTATGACCGCACATAAAAAGCCTGCACAGCTCGAGGCGTGCAGGCTTGAAACGTCAGATGACTGTCTGCAAGAGAAAAGGGCCTAGTTTAAGACTCGGCAACTTCGCTATGTCCATGCCCTTCTTGCGTCGTATCGATAGCCGAGAAGTTAACGCCCGTATCGCTGGGATGCTCCTCTGAAAATTCGTAGTCTTTGCCAGGCAGAATCGCATTGAGGATCGTACCAGCCAAGGCAGCAACTGCCAAGCCTGAAAGATTGACATGGGCTTCCCCAATATTGAAGCTAATACCACCTAAAGCATTGAAGCCAAGAGCTGAAACGAGGATCACAGCCGCGATGATCAGGTTGCGTGACTTGGTGAAGTCGACTTTGTTCTCAACCACATTGCGCACGCCGATTGCTGAAATCATACCGTAGAGGATGAAGCTCACACCCCCAATAATCGCCATCGGGATAGAGCGGATGACACTGCTAACAACAGGCAAAAAGCTCAACACAATAGCAAAACAAGCAGCTAGGCGGGTTACTCGTGGGTCATAAACACGGGTGAGCACCAAGACACCTGTATTCTCGCCGTAGGTTGTATTGGCAGGGCCACCAAAGAAGGCCGAAAAAGCCGTGGCCAAACCATCGCCAAGAAGCGTTCTATGTAGACCTGGTTGTGCGATATAGTTTTCACCTGTCGTAGCACTGATCGCAGAAATATCGCCGATATGCTCCATGATCGTGGCTAGCGCGATCGGCACAATCGTGATAATGGCAGAAAGCTCAAAGCGTGCAAAGGACTCAGGGTGTAGAGGCAGACCTAAGACCTTCGAGGAGCTGATGAGGGTGAAGTCTACACGATGCAAGATCAGGGCCAAGACATAGGAGACAATAATGCCTAGCATGACTGGAATGATCTTGAACATGCCTTTGCCCCAGATATTCGCAATAACCATGACTGCAATAGCCACTATAGCCAGCAACCAGTCATTGGATGCATTCTGAATAGCAGATGGTGCCAAGATAAGGCCGATAGAGATGATAATAGGGCCAGTCACAACAGGTGGGAAAAAGCGCATGACGCGGCGCACACCGAAAAGTCGGATAAAACCAGCCAAAAACAGATAAACCAGGCCTGCCACCAGCGTACCGCCACTGGCCACTGCCAGTTTTTGGGCATCTGGAACCCCTTGAACCAAAGGGGCAACTGCAGCATAACCGCCTAAGAAGGCAAATGAAGAGCCTAAAAAAGCAGGCACACGGCCCGCTGTACACAAGTGGAAAATGAGTGTTCCCAAACCGGCCATCAACAGTGCCGTTGAAACATCAAGACCTGTCAGGAGTGGAACCAAAATCGTCGCTCCAAACATAGCAAAAAGATGCTGCAATCCCAGCAAAATCCGCTGTCCTGGATGCAACAATCGCAGATCGCGTATAGGCTCCTCGCCAAGGCGTGGCCTAGACTTTTGGGGGGCTTTCGTTTTTGACATCAAAGACTCCTCATGCTTTCTGATTTTTTAGGCTCCAAGGCATAGTTGTGTCTTGAGTTTAGCCCAAACGGCCTCATTATCGATATTTCTGCACATTTGTCAAATAGCTACAGCCGTTCTGGGAAAGATCCGCGTTTTCTGAGGTGCCGCGCACAGCGAAGAACCCAGCGGCGCAGCATGGCTCGTGGCAGAAAACCAGCGCTAAAACCAGCTAAACTCCCCAGCGGCAGTTCTTTGAGAGATTGCACTTGAGCGTTGATCTCAGCATCGGTGCGCCAAAACTGGCGTTTGCCTAATTGCCATCGCAACTGCCATTGACTAGCCAGCAAAAGTAAGCGTCCTAAGCAGCTGTGCTTAGCCCAAAAATCCAATGGCAGAGCGAGCAGCTGATCTCCCCTTTTTTTCTCCTGCATGCGTTCACTGGTCTCAGCAGGCCATCTTTGAAGCAAGTTTTCAGCATCATCTACGGTCTCGCTCTTCCACGCTGCAGCTGGCTTTGGCCTATTGTCTTTCTCCAAGCACGTCACCAGGCAATCCAAGGTCGCTATGGGCTGGCTTGCTGCAGATTCCTGCAAGCAGATACGATAGCGCCCTGGCAAAATACGCCACATGCGCAGGCTTTCGTCCCAAACGCTAAAGCCTCTCCAATTCATTGCCAATTTGTGTGCTTTTGCTTCTTCACCAGGCATCAACCGATACTTAGACCAAGCCTGTAGCGTCTTTCGAGGGCGCAAGAAGCGTGCATCTTCGTCCAGGCCTTCAAGATAAATCTGTGCTAGTCCTACACCCCCTTTTTGTATGTCAGCAGCTTCAGCTTGCACCCACAAATAGAGGACATCATCCATCGCGTCTTGCACACCGTAAAAGGGCGGCAGACTCAAGTTTATACAGCGGGTCTCAGGACTTTCTCGATCAAATGAAAGTTGTGTAAAGCTTAAAGGGTTGTAGGCCAAACCAAAGCCAAATGGGTAGCGCGAAAAATTTCCATAGCTGACATCATAGCGATATCCCATAAAAAGTCCCTCGCGATATCGCGCAGTGGCTTGATAAGCTGGTGGGTGACTTTCATCCGCCATGATTGTCTTTTCCTGCTGGGCTCTCGCTACGGCCTGAGCCTGGGCAGGAAAAGCTTGAAACTGCGGCCGATCATCACAATTCCACGGCCAGGAACTGCTCAAGCGACCTGCTGGTTGTCGCTCTCCTACGAGTAGCTGACAAGCCGCTTCAGCTGCCATTTCTCCACCTAGGTGCAGGAGCAAAATAGCCAGGGGGCCCTCGTTTAGATTTTCAGACCATGGAAGAGCGACAGGAGAGCCGCTCACTAGGAGCACAATGGGACGAATGCCGCGCGCTGCTAATTGCTCATACAGTGCGATTTGCTCTTGTGGTAGGTGAATGGATGCCCGATCATAGCC
>JAEZYR010000091.1 GCA_023442635.1 Bacillota bacterium
GGCCTAGAATATCGCGAACACTGCTAAGTTGGATGTTTTGGCGGTTAATGGGAATGGCTCCCCACCAAGAGAGAAAATGATAGCCAAGCCAGGATTGGGTTAATTCTTCCTTAGCTACAAAATAAATCCACGGCTTGAAAAAAACATGTAAAACAGGAATATCCCAAAAGCTGCGATGATTGGCGACAACAATGATCGGGCCTTCTTCAGGAAAATGCTCCGTTCCCTGCAGCTGAATGTGAAAGAGCAAGCGCAGACCTCCACGAACCAGGCGGCGAACAAAAAAGCGCAGACCTCGATCCATCTTGTCGGGCAATTGCAAACGTGAGGTGAAAGCTGGACGCGCTGACGTCTTATGGGCTGGCTTGTTTTCGGGCCTCATCATAGATCCTCATCATCGTCTACTTCGCCCAATGTCGGAACGCTTAGGCCTGGTAGGTCTAAATAATAGTGCCGACGACGGCGCTCTCGCTCCAAGCGCAATTCAGCAATATAGGCTGGATTTTGCTTCTGCACCAATCGCAAAATACGATTAACGACCTCTTCAAAGGTCATATCCGTGCTATCGATACAGATGTGTTCAGGCAAACAGCGCAAGGGGGAGTTTTCTCGTCCTTGATCTTGGGCATCGCGTGCTTGGAGGGCTCCTTCTACCTCTTCGAGCGTCAAATCTGGCTGCTTGGACTGCAGTTCCAGCCACCTTCGTTTTGCTCGCTCATGCAGATCGGCAGTCAGGTAAATCTTGACTTCCGCTTCGGGCAAGACAACGGATGCGATATCCCGTCCGTCAATCACCACATTATGATCCATCGCACATTCGCGCTGCCAGGCAACCAACTGTCTGCGGCAACTGGGCAAAGTTGATACGTCAGAGGCCCATTGCGCGATATCGTTAGCTCGAATCTCCTCGCCTAAAGCTTCACCGTCCAAGTAAATCTGCTGCCCCTCACCGGTGAAGGACACCGTAAGATCCGTATCAGCCAAGATTTCTGCTACAGCCTGGTCGTCATGGGGATCCACCCCTCTTTGCTTGACTTTGAGACCAATGGCACGATACATGGCACCCGTATCTAAGTAGGCCAAGTCCAAGGATCTCGCAATGGCTTTAGCTACGCTGCTTTTGCCCGCTCCACTAGGTCCATCTATTGCAATTCTAAGTCGCATGATCAGTTTCTCCTCACATGAAAGACCCAGCCTCTTCTGGCTGGGCGACCTTCGGATGTATCGCTCGAACGATATTATAGCCCCTACTCAAAAAGCCTGACTCTCTTTGGAGTTAAGGGCTAGGCTCTCCAGGAAAAGCATCTTCTTCCATGGATTTTTGCTCAGCTTCTTCTTCACGGATTTCGTGTTCAAAGGCTTGTAGGGTACCGTACATCAGCATCTCCATAGGAGGTAGTTCACTCGCTTCTGCGATGCCCATTTCGAGATAAAAACGCTGGGTCGTTGCAAAAAGGGCTGGCCGACCTGGTGTTTCGAGCTGTCCGCAAACTTCTATGTACCCTCTTTCTTCAAGGCGGCTAATGACAGCATCCGAATTGACCCCTCGTACAAACTCAATCTGCGCTCTGGTAACGGGTTGATTGTAGGCTACGATCGCCAAAACCTCATAAGCTGCTGCTGAGAGGGCTGGGCGATGCTCAGGTTCATAAAAGCGCTTCAAGTAATCCTGCAAGCTGGCTCTCGTGCTCAGTGTATAAGCATCTTTGACGCGTCGCAGTTGCACCCCTCGCGTCAAGTCGTTTTCGTCTTCCTGCCGCCACGCCTCCAAAAAGGCTTCCAGGCTTTTCGGCTGATAAGCACTCAAGTCACTCAACTGACTAAGTGGCAGAGGCTCCCCTGCAGCAAATAACCAGGCTTCAATAACAGCTTTCAGAAGATGAGCTGGTATGGGTTCAGCCGCATCACCAGCCAGCGGCTTGAGTTCTTCCAAAGCCCTCTCTAGTGTTCGTTGCATTGGCTCTTTCATGTTGATTGAATTTGGCTAGCTTCGAGGAAAAGCGACATATCGTCCTCCTCATCCGCCTGACCCTTTCGTTCGATTTGGATGGGGGCATAAGCAAAGTCTTGCATGACTTGAATCCGGTTCATGCGAACAAGCTCCAGCATAGCCAAAAAAGTCGTAATTTGCTCCACTCGACTGCTTTGCTCACCTAAGAGCTCTTGAAATGCAAATAAGGACTTATGCTTCAGCTTCTGCCATATCAAAACAATTTTATTGCGAAGAGAACAACGTTCTCTGGTCAATATGTGGGCGAGCTTATCCTTAAGATGCGCATAGCGCAGCTCGTTACGCCTGACAAGATTTTGCAAGGCCTTGTAATAACGCGGAAGAACCACCTGATGTGGATCTTCGCTGCTGATTTCAATCCCCTGACTTTTGGCACTCACGGGTCGGTGCAGTTGACTGTTGCCAAATGCCTGCTGTCTTCTTTGAAGCTCGCCTGCCAATAACTTAGCCCGGCGATAAGCGAGCAGCCGGAGCACCAGCTCTTCACGCGGGTCTTCGTGATCTTCGCCCTCCTCCTTTTTCTCCAGGTAGGGCAAAAGCATCCTGGCCTTAATTTGCAAAAGCGTCGCAGCCATCAATAGAAACTCACTAGCTATATCCATGTCTAGAGCTGGCATTGCTTCGATCACTTCGAGATATTGAGCCGTAATAGAAGCGATGGGTATGTCATGGATGTCCACTCGATTACGTTCGATCAAGTGCAAAAGCAGATCCAGCGGGCCTTCGAATGCAGCGAGCTGAAGAGCTGGCCACTTGGATGTTTCAGCCGCCCCCTCAAGTTCAACAGCCTGCGATAATCCTGTTAAGTCCCGTTTGCTCCCATCAGCCATAGAACACCTGAATCAGCATTTTCCCGAGTAGTCTGATCGGCAAATCGATAAACAAAACCAGAGGGTTGGCAATAAACGATAACAAGTGCCACAAAATATTTCTACCAAAACAAATCAAGAGGAGGAAAGCAATGCCTATATAGCGCTCATATTGCAAAATCTTGTCGTAAATTTGCCGAGGCAAGAGTGTGCCAAAAAATTTAAAACCATCAAGGGGTGGTACAGGTAAGAGATTAAAGACCAGCAAATACAGGTTGATATAAAAGAGCATCGAAAAAAGCTCTATAAAGACCATCTGTACACTAACGACGAAGCCTCGCGAGGTCAAACCATAGAAAATGAGCTGACAGACTAGGAGCGCGAATCGGCTGATAACAGCTAAAAGAAAATTGGCCGCCACCCCCGCAATACTCACCAGTGCAAGCCCACGTTTAAGGGGCACATTTGCGCGAAAGCGATGCGGATTAAACGGCACAGGCTTAGCCCAGCCGACAGGGGCGCCTAACAAAATAAACAAGGCACCAATCGGATCCAGGTGGCGTAAGGGATTCAGCGTAACGCGCCCTGCTTCTTCAGCTGTCGTATCGCCTAGACGCGCAGCCATCCATGCATGGGCAGCCTCATGGAGGCTCAAAGCCAAAAGGACAGACAGGATGCGCAGGATCCAGGTTGTCGGGTGTATGCCTTGCATGAAGCGAAATGGAGCCGATAAAGCAGCTAGGGATGTCGATAGCCAATGCTCTAAATTCGGTATTTGCAGTAAGGAAGTCATCATCATTAAGGCTCCAACCACAACCATGCCTGTAGGCCATTGATCGACCAGGCCTTAGCGCCTTCCCTGCTAGCTAGGCCAGCTTGATGAGAAATTTCTGCAGCCAAAACTTCCGTCTGGATCTCCGTTTTTCTGGCTTCCATTAGAGACAAGAAGGCCTCATCTCCATCGTAAAGAAAGCGTACGCGATCCGTCACTTGGTGGTCAGACTCCTTGCGCATCGTCTGCATCTTGGAGATGGCCTCACGCGCCAAACCTTCTTCGATCAAGTCCTCGGTCAATCTCAAGTCGAGGGCAACCAAGCAATTGTTCTCCTCCTGCGTCGCGTAGTCCTGCACAGGCTTCGCTTCGATCAGCAAGTCTTCTGCCACAAGCTCGACAGGCTCACCGTCTAGCATCAAATCCAGTTTGCCATCTCGCTGGAGCTGCTGATAAGCCTTCTGGCCATCAAGCGCTTCCAGAGCGCTCTTGAGCAAAGGTAGTTGCTTGCCAAAACGCTTGCCGAGGCGGCGCAGTTCGGGCTTGAAACTATAGTCTTGAAGCAGAGCCGCATCCGTTATCTTTTCATACTGCTTGACGTTCAGCTCAGCAAGCACCAGCGCCTGAGCAGCTGGTGAGAGATCAGAAGAAGACTTAACGAGCAGTCTAGCAAGGGGTTGACGCGTTTTGATACTGCGTGCCTGTCTGGCTGCTCGGCCAAGGGTGACAATCTGAAGCACTTCTTGCATTTCTTCTTCGAGTGCTGCATCTCGCTCGAGATCCTTCGTCTCAGGGAAATCACACAAATGCACAGAGCAAGGGGCTTCGGGATCGACGGATCGCACGATATTTTGATAGATGCGCTCGGTCATAAAAGGAATAAAAGGGGCAGCCAAGCGAGCCAGGCGCTCCAAAACCGTATATAGCGTCATGTAGGCCGCTTGCTTGTCTGCTGTCATCTCTGGTCCCCAGTAGCGTTCGCGGCTGACCCTTACATACCAGTTGCTCACCTCGTCCAAGAAGCTCTGTATACGGCGAGCTGCCTGTGTGATGTCGTATTGCGTCAGGTCTTGGTCTACAGCCTCGATGGTGGATCGAAGCCGCGAGAGCATCCAACGGTCGAGCAAGGTTAATTTTTGCTCTGAAAGCTTCAAACCTTTAGGGTTAAAGCCATCAATGTCTGCATACATGACATAAAAGGCATAGGTATTCCATAGCATGCCCAAAAATTTACGTGGCCCCTCAGAAAGCGCTTCAAAAGAGAAGCGCGAGGGCAGCCAGGGCTGAGAATTGGTGTAGAAGTACCAGCGAATGGCATCAGCGCCCTGAGCCTCAATGACCTCCCAGGGATCGACAACATTGCCTTTATGCTTGCTCATTTTCAGGCCATTTTTGTCTTGATCGAGCCCCAAACAAATGACATTTTCGTAGCTGCTTTGATCAAATAACAAGGTCGCAATGGCCAGCATAGAATAGAACCAACCGCGTGTCTGATCCTGAGCTTCGGAAATAAAGTTAGCTGGAAATTGCTTCTCAAAGCGTTCTTTATTTTCAAAGGGGTAATGTAGCTGGGCAAAGGGCATGGAACCAGAATCAAACCAGCAGTCTATCACTTCTGGCACGCGCGTCGCCTTTTCGCCACAAATGGGGCAAGTCACTTCAACTTGGTCAATCCAAGGGCGGTGAAGTTCAATATCATCGGGACAATTAGGCGATAAGGCCTTGAGTTCTTCGATGCTGCCAATGGCGTGCAAGTGTCCATTAGGGCAGCGCCAAATCGGCAGAGGGGTTCCCCAATAACGCTCGCGACTTAGCGACCAGTCCACCACATTTTCTAAAAACTTGCCGAAGCGTCCAGTCTTGACGTTGTCAGGAATCCAGTTGATCTTTTGATTGTGTGCACAAAGCGCCTCGCGCAGCTCTGTCATCCGAATAAACCAACCATGACGGGCGTAATAAATAAGCGGCGTATCGCAGCGCCAGCAATGCGGATATGCGTGCTCCGTTTCTTCTGTTTTGAGAACTAAGCCCTGCTTTTCGAGATGAGCAATGATAGCTGGATCGGCATCTTTGACAAAAACACCTGCCCAATCTGTGGCTTCATCCAGCGTACCATCTTCTTTGACATACTGCAGGAAAGGCAGGTGATGCTCGCGGCCAACCCTAGCGTCATCTTCACCAAAGGCGGGCGCTAGATGAACCAAGCCTGTACCATCTTCCGTTGTGACATAGCTGTCGCCCACCACAAACCAGGCATCCTGTTTTTGCTGTTGCATGCGTGCAACAGCATAGTTAAAGAGTGGCTGATAGTGTTTGCCGCAGAGATCTGCCCCCTTGTAGCGTTCGATAATTTCATATTGTTCAGCCCCAAAAAGCGCCTCAGCTCTTTGGCTGCCGACATAATAGTAGGCATCCTGGTAGCGGACTTTTACGTAGTCTGTTTCTGGGTTGACACAGACGCCCACGTTGGAAGGCAAGGTCCATGGCGTCGTCGTCCAAACAGCCAAATAGGTCTCTTCTTCACCTAAAACAGGCATACGAACATAGACAGAACGTTCTTTAACATCTTTGTAGCCTTGTGCCACTTCGTGGCTGGATAAGGAGGTGCCACAACGAGGGCAGTACGGCACAACCTTGTGCCCCTCATAGAGCAATCCCCGATCAAAAATACGTTTTAGAGCCCACCAAATCGATTCGATGTACTTGTTATCGTAAGTAACGTAGGCGTGCTCCATATCGGCACTGTAGGCAACGCGCTTCGAAAGGCGCTCCCATTCGTCCCTGTATGTCCATACACTATGCTTACAAAGCTCAATAAAAGGCTCAACGCCATAGGCCTCGATTTGGGGTTTGCCGCTAATGCCAAGCTTTTTTTCAACCTCGAGCTCAACAGGAAGGCCATGCGTATCCCAGCCTGCCTGGAATACCACCTTCTCCCCCTTCATCGAGCGATAACGGGGTATGAGATCTTTGATAGCTCGCGTGAGCACATGCCCGATGTGAGGGCGCCCATTAGCCGTGGGTGGGCCGTCGTAAACAACAAAACGAGGCGCACCTTCTCGATGCTGTTGGAGCTTCTGGGTGAGTTGTTCTTGCTCCCAAAGCTCGAGCACCTCTTGCTCAGCTGCCACAAATGATTGCTGTTGATCGATTTTCTGGTACATATTGACCTCACTTACAAAAGAGGCGCCCCATGCCGGGACGCCTCTCATTAACGTTCTACCACCCAGTTAGCCTGTCGGTTGCAGCTCAAACTGCTATGGATACTGACAGAAAGGTGATCCGCTCTCATATCAGGCCGTGTGTTCTCAGCACCACACACTCTCTGTAGACCTTCCCTATGAAGCCGTCCATTCCGTGGCGGCCATTATAAGAGCTGCTTTCTACCCCTGTCAAACTTTTATGACTGAGGTTGGAAGCTCGCCACCATGGCCTTCAGGTTAGATTCCATGACCGTGAAATAATCTTCAGCGGCATTTTTGAGGTCGCGATCTGTGCTTTCGAACGGATCCAAGACAGCTGTCTTGCCGCCAATTTCTCCAGCTAGAGTCTCAGCCTCTCGGCCTGCCGACATGGGCTCTTTGAATATGGTTGTCACACCTGCTTCTTTAGCCTTCTTAGCTAGTTCAGCCAGTTTAGCTGGTGAAGCTTCACCTTCATCGAAGGCATTGGCCAAGCCTGCCTGCTCCAGACCAAAAGCTTTGCACAGATAGCCGTAGGCCTCATGCTCAACAATAATCATTTTGCCTTGATAAGGCTTCAAAGCTTCCTGATAAGATGCCTGCAGTTTGTTCAAGCGCTCCTGAGCCGCTTTGGCGCGACTTTGGTAGGCCTCAGCGTGAGCAGGATCATAACTACTGAAAGCAGCTGCTATGGCATCAATCTCTGCTGCCATGTTGCTTGGTGACAGCCAAATGTGTGGGTCAATAGACTCGGGGTCATGGCTGTGGTGGTGATGATGCTCGTGGCCCTCTTCACCGTCATGGTGGTGCTCGTGGCCTTCTTCACCGTCATGATGGTGCTCGTGACCCTCTTCGCCGCCGTGGTGATGTTCAGCATGCTCCTCGACGTTCTGGGTCAGTTTTGAGTCTAGCAGCTGTAGATCTGTATCAGCTCCCACGTAGAATGGCACAGCAGCTTTCTCGAGCGCATCCTCATAGCTCTTATCGCTATAAGCTAAGTGGATATGCGTAATGGAGCCCTCTTTGGGCTGATTCGCTTTGTACTGATGATCATTGATCAAGATATAGGTAGGCAATTTGGGCGTAGCCTGTTTCAATTTATACTGATACCAGACATGCGCATGACCGCCATGGTCTTCGAAATAAAAGCCATCGGCTTCGTACGCACCGCTCGCCACCTCAGAACCTTGAGCATCTAGTATTTTGAGACCGTCTGCCGTAATTTCAATCTTGTCATAGTCCGAGTCATAGACCTTGACCAATTCGCCGCGAATGGTCTCTTCAGTTTCTTTTTCTGCTTTGGCCATTGCAGCAACTGTTTTTTCAAGTTGCTTATTGGCATAAAGGTATTCCAAGCTGATGTAGGATGCTGCAAACTCTTTCAGCTCACGGTTTTCGACATCCTCTTTATGGATAGCATGCTCATGATGGTGGTGCTCATGTTCATCCTCTTTGTAGTCTGAAATTTGAGCTGCCTCACCATTGATTTTCTGAAGCTTGACTTTCGAAGCCAGATCCAAATGCACTAAGCGATCCGAACCTGATGCCTCTTCTACTCGCTCTGCCCAGTTGTCCATGCCTACACCAGAGCTCAGGAAGATATGAGCTTGGCTCAAAGCAGTCAAATCTGCAGGGCCAGGTTCCCAGTCATGAGCCTCACTGCCAGGATCAACCATCAAATGTAGATCGATGTCTTCGCCACCAACCATTTGAGCCGCAGCATAAACGGGATAGATGGTCGTGACAACCTGCAAACGCTCACCTGGCTTTAATTGCTTAGCATCAGCCTGTGCTGGGGCTGACGAGGGCGCTGAGGCTTCTACCGAAGAGGTCGGAGAAGTCCCCTGGCTCTGAGTCGGGGTGCTAGCAGCTTGACCACAAGCACCTAACAGCAAGAGCAAGGAGGAGGCCCAAGCAGCTGTAGATAGCAGCTTGCGAAATTTAAAAGATTTCATAGTTACACCTCTCTAACTAAACAGGCAAACCTTATCATAGTTGAGAATTTTTCGCAAACAAGCTCCATTACGCGCCATCCCCTTCCTCATCGCTTATGAGCAGCAACGGCCTGTGCAAGCTGGGATATAAGCACCTATAAATAACGACTCATACGGCCGCACCTAATCTAATACGAACGCTAATACGGCTCGCCAATCGAAAATTTTGACCAAAACCAGCTGGATAAAACATCTCCATGCCATCTCTGAGTTCAAACTAACTTGAAAGACTAGCAACTAACAAAAGAAAAGCCAGCAAAGACTCCATGCTTGCTGGCTGTGATTGGTCGGAGTGAGAAGACTCGAACTTCCGGCCTCTTGGTCCCGAACCAAGCG
>JAEZYR010000132.1 GCA_023442635.1 Bacillota bacterium
GATCCAGGCCCTGCAGGAGGATCCAGAACGCTTAGCGATTTTGGATGTCACCTGGCCAGAACCCCCTGTGAAAGACTCGCTTCTTTATAGCTTGCCGAATGTCATCTTGACCCCTCATATTGCAGGCTCACTGGGGGAAGAGATTCACCGTATGGGGGATTGGATGGTCAAAGCGCTCAGCTGCCTAGTTGAAGGGAAGAGCTCTGAGGATGAAGTATCACTTGAGTCGCTAGCCTGGATGGCCTAAAGCTCAAACTAGCCTGCTCGGTATTTGGCCAAGCTTGGGTCTAAAAAGAGGCACTTTCCGCCTGAAAACAGGGTGATTTTCTGTTTGAGTTTATCTAGACAAGAAATCTAGACTATGTCATAATCTAAAAAAGCTTTGATAATCAAAATATTTAGCAGAGAGGCTGAAGGGAACTGAGCAGGCGCTTTCTCTGAACCCCAATGGAGAGTGAGATTCGTTGTGAACGAGATATTCCGTCAATACCTGACAGAAACATGGTCCGAAGATGGACAGTTGCAATCCTTTGAGCTGCATTGCCCAAAGAACTTTAATTTTGTCTACGATTGCATCGATCAGCTAGCCGCCAAGGATCCGACACGGCGAGCCATGCTTTGGTGTGACAAGCATGGTGAGCGCCGAAGCTTTACCTTTGCAGATCTTTCAGAAGCGAGCCGGCGCTCAGCTGCCTTTTTTCGCTCTTTAGGTGTCAAAAAGGGAGACAGAGTCCTCCTTATTCTCAAAAGACACTATGAATTTTGGACGGCTGTTCTGGGTCTGATGCGCATCGGAGCGATTGCTGTTCCAGCTCCAGCTCAGCTCAAGGCTTTTGACTTGATCTACCGCCTCAAAAAAGCTCAGATTAGTGTGGCGGTTGTGACCCAAGAAGGTGAGATCGCAGCTGAGCTAGAGCAGGCCGAAAAAGAGGGCGCCTATCCGCTGCGCCACAAGTTGGCCGTACACGGGATGCGCGAGGGTTGGCTAGACTATAACCAAGGCTTGGATGAGCATGAAGCGCTACCGGATGATCCGCCTGCCGAGCGTCCGATTGCGAGCGATCCCATGATGATCTACTTTACGTCAGGTACGACTGGACTCGCCAAGATGGTTTTGCTCGACCATGCCTATCCTATTGCCCATATTGTGACGGCGCGCTATTGGCAGCGCGTTAACCCTGATGGCTTGCATTTGACTGTTTCTGAAAGCGGCTGGGCGAAGAGCCTCTGGGGCAAGCTCTATGGACAGTGGCTTTTGGGCGCGAGCATCTATGTTTATGACTTTGACCGATTCGACGCGGCTGACCTTTTGCAGCATATAGCAGATGATCGGATCACGACATTCTGCGCCCCTCCGACAATCTATCGCTTCTTGATCCACGAAGACATGAGCCAATATGATCTTTCGGCATTGGAGCATTGTACGGTGGCTGGAGAGGCTTTGAACCCAGAAGTCTTCGAAACCTGGAAGCAAGCGACAGGTCTTGAGATGAAAGAAGGGTTCGGCCAGACAGAGACGACGCTTTCTGTGGCAACTTTCTATTGGATGGAGGCGAAGCCAGGCTCGATGGGCAAGCCTAATCCTCTCTATGATGTGCGTATTTTGACGGAGGAAGGCCGCGAGGCTCAAGCTGGTGAAGTGGGAGAAATTTGCCTCAAGACCAAGGCAGAACCAGGATCACCAGAAAACTTCGGCATGTTTAGGGGCTATTTGGATGATCCTGAACTGACAGCTGAATTTTGGCATGATGGCTACTACCGAACACATGATTTGGTGTCGGTAGATGAAGAAGGCTATCTTTGGTACCAAGGGCGCAGTGACGACATGATCAAGAGCTCAGGTTACAAGATTTCGCCCTTCGAAGTCGAAAATGTCCTCATGGAGCATCCAGCCGTTCTGGAGTGCGCGGTTACTGCTAGCCCAGATCCCATTCGCGGCCAGGTTATTGTGGCGACAATTGTTCTTTTGCCTAACTACGAGGCTTCAGACGCATTGGCCAAAGAAATTCAGGACTTCGTCAAACAGACCACGGCACCTTATAAATACCCTCGGCGCATTAACTTTGTTGATACCTTGCCCAAAACACATTCGGGCAAAATTCGCCGACGTGCTATCCGCGAAGCTGAGAAGCTTTAAGCCGCTAGCCCTCGCTTAGAACAAGATTGCTTTGACGAAAAAGCTCCTGCCACCAGCAGGAGCTTTTTATTGAATAGATGTTGGACTAAGTCGTCAATATCGGGCTAAACCGTAGAGATTTGCTTTAGGCTCGACCTGTCATGCGGTGCAAGAAGTCGATGGCCATTTGGATGTCGGCAGCAGGGTCCTGACCCACTTCGCGCTCGATCGTCAAAAAGCCGCGATAACCGATGGCTTCTAGAGCCTCGAGATAGCGTGGCCAGTCCACCGAACCTTCGCCCAACGGTACTTCTTTGAAATACTCATCACAATCAACGACGTGATCCACCATGTGATAAATCTCCATGGGGTCACCTGGCTGAATCTGAATGCCATCTTTGGCATGCGTGTGGAAGATGTAAGGTGCCAGTCGATGTACGCCAGCCACCGGGTCGTCACCCGTGACCATCACTAGGTTGGCGGGATCGTAGTTGACGCCGACGCCCTTGCTATCTAGGCTGTCCAGAAAGCGCTTGAGGGTTTCGGTCGTTTCAGGACCCGTTTCGATCGCAAAGTGTGCGCCAATTTCATCACCGTAGCGGCCAAGCTCATTGCAGCAGTCCTGGAAGATTTTGAAACGATCTTCGTTTGGGTCATCGGGAATGACACCAATGTGCGTGGTCACGACTGTGCAATCTAAATCGCGCGCGAGATCCATGATGCGCTTGCTCCGCTCCAGCTGACTGGCGTTGCGCTCGACTTTGGCAAAGCCGCCAATGTCGCCACAAAGTGCGGCTATTTTCAGACCGTTGTCGCGAGCCATGGTCAGAAATTCGCGACGGGCGCTCGCATTCATGTTTTCTGGAGCCATTTCGCCTTTAATGGCATAAACTTGCAGCCCCTCAGCGCCCAGTTCTTTAGCGCGCAAAAGGGCTTCTTTGATCGGAAGACGGAAGCTGTCGAGCATGACGCCTACAGGAAATTGGTACATGGAATGATCCCTCCTTGTGCATCTGACAAAGTAAAATGCCAGTCTTGACTCAGCTAGAGTCGAAAAGCTACGCAAATTGTACCCGAAGATTTGCATTGTGGGTTATAATCTAGCCCGATGTTAGCAAGGACTTGCCTAAAGCATTTGGCTGCTGACAGGGACTTACAACATCATAGTGAATGTTATAGGGGTGTCTTGCATCCCACATAATCTAGGAGGTATCCATGGCAATCAAAGTAGGCATCAACGGTTTCGGCCGTATTGGTCGTCTAGTGTTCCGCGCTCTCGCTGATCAGGGTCTGCTGGGCAAGGAAATCGATGTTGTTGCAGTGACCGATGTCAGCACCGATGCAGAGTATTTCGCTTATCAGCTGAAGTATGACACGACACAGGGTCGTTTCGAGCACGAGGTCGGCTCAAAGAAGAGCAGCTCAGAGGCTGAGACGGATGACGTCCTAGTTGTGGATGGCTACGAAACGAAGTGCCTTATGGCCGCTCGTACCCCTGATCAACTGCCTTGGGGCGAGCTCGGTGTCGAGTACGTTATCGAGTCCACGGGTCTCTTCACGTCCAAGGAGAAGGCCGAGGGTCACTTGCAGGCTGGCGCTAAGCGCGTCATCATTTCGGCTCCTGGCAAGGGTGGCGTCAAGACCATCGTTTTGGGCGTTAACGAGCAAGAGTATGATCCTGCTCAGCACACCATCGTGTCCAACGCTTCTTGCACGACCAACTGCTTGGCTCCTGTCGTCCATGTCTTGCTCAAAGAGGGCATCGGCATTGAGACGGGTCTCATGACCACGATTCACGCTTATACGGCAACCCAGAAGACGGTTGACGGTCCCTCCAAGAAGGACTGGCGCGGTGGCCGTGCTGCGGCTCAGAACATCATTCCTTCTTCGACGGGTGCTGCGAAGGCTGTTGGTGAGGTTCTTCCCTCAACCAAGGGCAAGCTCACGGGTATGTCCTTCCGTGTGCCAGTACCTACGGGTTCAGTTGTTGACCTGACCTTCCGTAGTGAGAAGGAGACCAGCATCGAGGAGATCGACCAGCTGATGAAGAAGGCTAGCGAGACCTACCTCAAGGGTCGTTTGGCTTATTGCAACGAGGAAATTGTTTCTTCCGATATCGTGCATGACAGCCATTCTTCAATCTATGATTCGAAGGCAACCCTGCAGAACAACCTGCCAGGTGAGAAGCGCTTCTTCAAGATCGTTTCTTGGTATGACAACGAGTGGGGTTACTCCAACCGTGTTGTCGAGCTCTTGCAGTATGTTGCTGAGCGCGACTAAGACCAAGTTGAGTCGACTGATCATATTTAAATAACGCTTGCGAGCGGGATCCGCCAATCTCCTGCTGGAGAGAGGCGGATCTTTTCAATAAAAAATGCGTAAATTTATTCAAAATAAGCAGATGCCTGTTCAGGCATCGCCCACTCTTAAAATGAACCATGTAAGATGCCGTTGTCGTTTTGGCGTGAAGCGCTTCTTTGTAACTTGCCTTGCCTTGCATTTGCTTTTGCTGCTATCGGCTTGCCAACCGATCCAGAAGCCAGTGACGTCGGAGGATTCGAAGCAAGGGCAAAGTTCGACAACAGGACAGACCGATACGAATGCAAAACTGTCTTCTGGGCAGACGGACCCGAGCCAAGCCTCAAGCGACGGACAGACAGGCAATCAAATTGTGCCAGGTAGCTCGGTTGTCTTGGCCATTACACAAGAGCCAGATTTTTTGGATCCCTATCTAGCTGAAGCGGCAGGCACAAAGGAAATTCTTTACAATATTTTTGATGGCCTCATTCGCTTGGAACCCGATGGCCAATTTTCACCGGCTATTGCGACAGC
>JAEZYR010000156.1 GCA_023442635.1 Bacillota bacterium
CGCCATCACATTGTGGTTCACTCGGAGTGGTATGGCCGCTTGAGCACGGTCTGTCTCGCTGCAGCCTTTGGGATAGCTATGTTATTGCCTAGCCAGCAGACTTTGTGGCAGAATCTCATTTTTCTGCCAGCTTTATTGCTAGCTCTTTATGCTTTTTATCGCTACTGGAAGCATTATCGCAGCGAGCTTGAACAGCTTAAACGGGAAGTTTGAATTAGGCCTTCATATCTGAGCTTAACTATTAACTAGGGACTGTATTTAAGAAGCCTTTTCATCCAGCGTTTATATACTGGCATGTATACGCTGAGATGAGGGGCTTTTATCATTACGTCCGCCCTTAAGATCTTGAAAAAGTCAGATGAAAAGTAGAATGTCGAAGCTGCCGTATAATAAAAGGCAATTATAGCGGTGAGAAATAAAATGATTCAGCAAGATACACTAGAACGCTTGGAATATCCTCGAATAATAGAACGTTTGACGGATTTAGCGTATTCTGAACCTGGTAAGCGACTTTGTCGGCAACTTTTACCTACTGCTCATGTTGAGGAGATTCAGCTGCGGCTGAAAGAAACAGAGGATGCCATCCGTTATTTACTCGAACAGGGATCGCCCTCTTTGTCGGGTATTAGTGACCTTAGCACGCTACTGGGACGAGCTGAAAGAGGGGCGATTCTCCTCCCCAAAGATCTACTAGCTGTGGTGGCTTTGCAGCGGGCTGCCAACCGCCTACATGCTATTCCTCCAGAGGATCTGCTCCAGCAGGATGAGGCTTGGCTTGGGATCTATGATTTGATGCTCCAGCTAGATGGCTTGGTTCATTTGACGCGAGACTTGGAAAGAACTGTGCAGAATGAGGATAGCTTAGCAGACGATGCCTCACCACAATTACGAGAGATTCGGACGCGGATGCGTGGTCAGCAGCAAGCTGTTCGAGAGCATCTTGAGCGTGTCCTGAGACAGCAGGGCAAGGCCTTGCAAGATGCGATTGTTACACAGAGAAATGGGCGCTATGTCATACCTGTTCGAGCAGATCATCGAGCGGCTGTTCCAGGTTTGATACACGATGCCTCGAATTCTGGTCAGACACTTTTTATCGAGCCCATGGCAGTTGTCAAAGCCAACAACAAACTGAGGGAACTTGAGGCAGAAGAAAGGGCGGAGGTTGAGCGCATCCTTAGAAAGCTTTCTGCACAGATTGCAGAACGAGCTGATACGATCAGTCAAAATGGAAGAATTTTAGCCAAACTTGACTTCATCTTTGCTAAGGGGCGCCTGGCTCTTGATCTAGAGGGAAGGATACCTAAGATCCGACAAGATGGCAGATTTCATCTTTTGCGCGCGCGACATCCCCTAATCCCAGCCAAGGAAGTTGTGCCCATTGACTTGAGTTTAGGTGACCGTTACCAAACGCTCGTGATCACGGGCCCTAATACTGGTGGCAAGACAGTAGCCCTGAAAACTTGTGGTCTTTTGACTCTCATGGGCATGGCTGGACTCGCTATTCCAGCTGCTGAAGCATCTGAATTGGCCATCTTTGAACAAGTTTTTGCAGACATAGGCGATGAACAGAGTATTGAACAGAGTTTGTCTACCTTTTCAGCCCATATGCAGCATATCGTAGAGATATTAGAACAAGCTGATGGCCATAGCCTTGTCTTGTTAGATGAATTGGGATCTGGAACGGATCCCTCTGAGGGTGCAGCCTTAGCCATTGCTATTTTGGAGCATCTTCGACAAGTAGGCGCAAGGATACTAGCCAGTACACACTATCGTGAACTTAAGACTTACGCTTTGCAACAAGTGGGCGTCGAAAATGCATCTTGCGAGTTTGATGTGGAGAGTTTGAGTCCGACCTATCGTCTGTTGCTGGGGGTGCCAGGTGTTTCTAATGCCTTTCTTATTTCGCAAAGACTAGGCCTAGATGAGAATATTATTGAGTCCGCAAAGGCATTTTTGAGCGACGAAGAGCGCAACTTTGAAGCTGTTGTGGCTGAACTGGATGATAGAAGCAGACAGTTGTTGATGGCAGAAAATGCGTTAGCACAAGAACGAGAGGCATTGGCTCAGGAAAAAGCTCAAATCCAAAGACAAAAAAGACAGATTGAAGTTCGCGAACAGGCTCGAAAACAGGAGGATTTATCTCGCAAACGGCAGCAAAGACAGCAAGAATTGGAAGCTGTTGAGTCATTGTTAGCAGAATTGAGGTTGCAATTTGAAGAAAATCCTCAGAATGCTTTAGATTCGGCTAAGGTCCTGAGACAGGCTGTTCGACAGGAACTCAATCAAGTCGAAAAGAAAATTGGGAGACAGACCTTGCAACAGGCTCATCGCCGCCAAGGAGCGCAGGTCTTGGACTTAGACGAATTGGTTGTGGGACAGCGTTATCGAGCAGAGCAGTTAGGCCTCGAAGGCAAGCTACTGACGTTGCCTGATCGACGAGGGCTTGTCCAGATTGAGCAGGGTGCGATGAAAATTAAAGTGCCAGCCAAAAGTCTCAGTCATGTGAATGAGCAGTCCCCCAAGCCCAAAAAACAAGAGAGTCGCTCAACCGCACGTACGGGAGGGCAGCGGCGTGGTAGCCAATTCATCTCTGCTGAATTAAAGCTTTTAGGCAAACGAGTTGATGAAGCCCTTATTGCCCTGGATCAGTATTTAGATGAAGCTGTCTTAGCTGGTGTTGAGCGTGTGCGAATTGTGCACGGCAAGGGTTCAGGAGCTTTGAGATCTGCTGTTCACGAAGCGCTCAAGCAAGACAAAAGAGTTAAGTGTTATCGATTGGCCGAATATGGGGAGGGTGACAGTGGTGTGACCTGGGCTGATTTGCGCTGAAACAGAACATAGGTTCAGCTTATAGGATCAGAGGATACGACGCAGTAGAGGGGCGTTTTATGCTCGATTTAAGGGATGCTGCAAAAGAGGGCGTGCTATAATGACCACAATGTTCTAGGTACATAAGGAGGCTATATGACGATTCAAGTCTTTGAAGATGAAGCCCAGGTCGCTGTTGCAGGAGCTACATTGGTGGCAGCACAGTTGTTGGAGGATCCTTATTCGGTGCTTGGCCTCCCAACAGGTTCAACCCCATTGGGTGTCTACGAGAAATTAGTTGAATTTTTTAACCATGGTGTGATTTCTTTTGCAGGAGCTAGCTGCTTTAACTTAGATGAGTATATCGGCTTGTCGCCCGATCATGAGCAGAGCTATAACTATTTCTTGCACCACCATATTATTGATCGCGTTGACTTTGATCCTGCACATGTTCGTTTGGTTCAAGGTTCTGGCGTTAATATCACCGAAGAATGCGAGCAATACGAGCAGGCCATCAGCGAACGTGGAGGCATTAGTATCCAGCTTTTGGGTATTGGACGCAATGGGCATATCGGGTTTAATGAACCATCGGATACCTTCGAAAAAACCACGCATGTTGTGGATTTGACGGCCGATACAATTGAGGCTAACAGCCGCTTTTTTGACCATGCGGACGAAGTACCTCGTCAAGCGATCAGCATGGGAATTGGCACGATCCTAGACGCCGAAAAGATTGTGATATTGGCAACTGGTGAAAGTAAGGCAGAAGCTGTTAGAGCCATGTGTAAGGGCGCGATTGATCCTCAATGTCCTGCTTCTATTCTACAGATCCATCCTAACGTTACAGTGCTTTTAGACGCGGCCGCTGCAGCCTTGCTTTAAGCACTTTATTCAGTGCCAGGGCGGACGAGCTGCGGCTCGTCCGTCTTTTTTTCGCTTAACCTTCTATTGATAAGAGTGGAGATTTGCTATGGCTCGTATTGAGCAAATGCCAAAAAATTACGAAGCAAGTAAATGGGAAAAGGACTGCTACCAGCGCTGGGAAGATGCAGGCTACTTTCATCCAGATCCAGATCCGAGTAAGCCAGCTTACTCTATCGCCATGCCACCACCCAACATTACAGGCCAACTGCATATGGGGCATGCCTTAGATAACAGCTTGCAGGATCTCTTTGTCCGCTGGCGTCGTATGCAAGGCTACAGTGTATTGTGGCAGCCAGGCACAGACCATGCCGCAATCGCGACTGAAGCCAAGATCACTGCCGCCCTTAAGGCTCAAGGTATCGACAAAGCAGAAATAGGGCGAGAAGCTTTCCTAGAGCACGCTTGGGCCTGGAAAGAACGCTACGGTAACCGTATCGTTGAGCAGCTTCGCTGCCTGGGTTGTTCGTGTGATTGGAGTTTGCTGCGCTTTACGATGGACGAAGGCCTTTCAGCTGCTGTGCGCAAGGTTTTTGTGGATCTCTACAATAAGGGACTGATCTACCGTGGTAAGCGCATGGTGAATTGGTGTCCACATTGCCAGACGACACTTTCGGATATTGAGGTCATCCACGAGGAACGTGACAGCCATCTATGGGTTTTGCGTTATCCACTTGTCCCCGTAGAGGGCAAAGAAGATGAAGCCGACCATATTTTGATTGCGACAACTCGTCCCGAAACATTGTTGGGTGACACAGCTGTTGCTGTTTCGCCAGCAGATGAACGCTATCAGGCACTCATCGGTCGGGAGCTGGTGCTACCTTTAGTTGGCCGCCGAATACCGATCATTGCAGATGATTACGTTGAATCTGACTTTGGTACAGGCGCTGTCAAGATAACCCCAGCGCATGATCCCAATGACTATGCTATGTCGCTTCGACATCAGTTGCCAGTCATTGAGATTTTTACACCGACGGCTCACATCGTGGAGGGCTATGGTGCTTATAGTGGCCTGTCAAGAGAAGAAGCGCGCAAACAGATCATTAAGGACTTAGAGGAGCAAGGACTGCTAGAGCGTATCGAAAATCATCGTCATGCTGTCGGAACTTGCCAACGTTGTGGAACAGTTGTAGAACCGCGCTTGATGGAGCAGTGGTTTGTCAAAATGCAGCCACTTGCAGAACCAGCTATTCAGGTTGTCCGTTCGGGAGAGATCAAAATGCTTCCTGAGCGACTGGAGAAAATATATTTCAACTGGATGGAAAATATCCAAGACTGGTGCATATCGCGTCAGCTTTGGTGGGGACACCGCATCCCAGCTTGGTATTGCGAAAAATGTGGTCACATAACGGTTGCCGCAGAAGAGCCCAAATGCTGTGAGCACTGTGGTGGGGAACACTTAAAGCAGGACGAGGATACGCTCGATACCTGGTTTAGTTCAGCACTCTGGCCATTCTCAACACTAGGATGGCCTGAAGAAACAGAGCGCTATCGCCGCTACTATCCGACGAGTGACTTAGTGACGGGCTATGACATCATATTCTTCTGGGT
>JAEZYR010000157.1 GCA_023442635.1 Bacillota bacterium
ATCAGAAGGTTGTGGATTCGATCTCTGCAGGGCGCGCCACGATGAACGGCTCGGAAACGAGCCGTGTTTTTATTGCTGAAAAGGTGGAGATTCCTTGTGCCGATGTTAAGATTAACCGCGTTTCAGGCTTTGACAGCTTGTTTTTTGCTGTTTTGAGTTTTTGAAATTAAGGGGAAATCCCCCGTTTTGTACAGGAGGACCGGATGGCCAAACTTGAGAAAAAAGATAAGAACCTTGTAGAACTACAGTTCACGATTCCAGCAGAGCGTTTTGAGGAAGGTTTAGAGAAGGCCTATCGCCGTAACCGCCAGCGCTTTACGATTCCCGGCTTCCGTAAGGGCAAAGCTCCGATGGGCTTGGTCATTCGCTATTATGGCGAGGGTGTTCTTTATGATGACGCCATTCAGGCTGTTGTACCCGAAGCTTTGGCGGCTGCCATCGAAGAACATCATTTAGAGCCAGTCGCTCAGCCAGCCATTGATATCGTTAGCATTGGTCGCGGTAAGGATCTAGAAATTAAGGCGGAAGTAACCCTCAAGCCAGAAGTTAAGTTGGGTGATTATAGAGGTGTCGAGGCGATCAAACCTGCAGTCGAGGTAACTGAAGAACAGGTTGATCGTGAGTTAGAGCGCGTGAGACAGCGCAATGCTCGACTGGTCACCGTAGAAGACCGCCCTGTTCAGAAGGACGATACGGTACTCATTGACTACAAGGGCGAAAAAGATGGTGTGGCCTTTGAAGGTGGTACGGCAGAAGACTATCGCCTAAAGATTGGCTCCAACAGCTTTATCCCAGGATTTGAGGATCAAATTATTGGCCACGAGACGGGCGAAGAATTTGATATCCAGGTAACCTTCCCAGAAGATTATCACGAGAAATCTTTGGCAGGGCAGGAAGTCGTCTTCCACATCAAGCTCAAAGAAATTCAGTTTAATGAATTGCCTGTCTTGGATGATGAGTTTGCAAAGGATGTTAGCGAATGGGATACCTTGGCCGAGTATCGCAAGGAACTGCGTGAAGGTCTTGAGAAGTCCAGAGAGGAGATGGCAGAGGCTCAATTCGAGAACAATGCCGTCGAGGCTGCCATTGCGCGTGCCGAAGTTGATATTCCAGCAGTGATGATCGAAAACCGTATGGATCAAATTGCGAACGAGCAGGCCCAAGCCTACACCGCTCAGGGTATCCCTTTTGAAACCCTTTTGGGATACATGGGACAAACACGAGAGGAATTCCGTGAGCGCTTCCGCGAACAGGCAGAGCGTCAGGTGAAGGGCAGCCTTGTTCTTGAGGCTATCGCGAAGGCTGAGAAGCTCGAAGCCGAAGAGGCCGATTTCGAAGAGCAGTTCCAGAACCTGGCTCAGCAGTATCGTATGGAGCTAGAGGAAGTCAAGCGCTATTTGGATAACGAAGAGGGTCGCAAGGGTCTGAGTGAACAGATTCTCCTCCAAAAGGCTGCTCGCTTGGTACGTGACAGCGCCTTCCCTCAAGCAGAACCCCAAGAGGAACTTGAGGTCAAGGCTCCCGAAAAGGCTGAGGGCAAGGGTGACGAAGCTTCTGAGACGAAGGCGCCGAAGAAGACTCGGAAAAGCAAGAAGACAGAGGAAGCCTGATCTTTATTCACGCTCTCCGCTTACAACTGCCGAACTTAGTCCTGCCTGTGTGGGGCTAAGTTCGGTCTTTTTGACTTGCAAAGGAACGAAGATTTAGGTATCATTCCGAAAGACAAAGAAAGACAAACTGATATGTTTTAAGGCTGGAGACCCGCAATCGCAAATTCGCTGATGGGGCAACAGCCCAGAAAGGATGGATACAATGAGTTTAGTACCAATGGTCATTGAGCAGACCAACCGCGGTGAGCGTTCCTACGATATTTATTCCCGCTTGCTGAAAGAGCGCATTATCATTTTGAGTGAAGATGTCAATCACGCAACAGCTAGTCTGGTGACTGCCCAGCTGCTTTTTTTAGAAGCTGAGGATCCAGAAAAAGATATTCAGTTTTACATCAATAGTCCTGGAGGCGAGGTCAATAGCGGTTTGATGATTTTTGACACCATGCAATATATCAAGCCAGACGTGCAAACCATTTGTATGGGCATGTGCGCGAGCATGGGAGCGGTGTTGTTAGCTGCTGGAGCGAAGGGCAAGCGCTTTGCCCTGCCGAACGCCGAAGTTATGATTCATCAACCTTCAGGAGGTACCCAGGGTCAGGCTTCTGACATCTCGATTGCCGCTGAGCACATCCTGAAAATGCGCAAGCGACTGAATGAAATTTTGGCTGAGCGGACAGGTCAGAGCATTGAACAGATCCAGCTCGATACCGAACGAGACCGTTGGCTAAGTGCCCAAGAGGCTTTGGAATACGGCATTGTAGACCATATCATGACGAGAGAAGATGCTTAATGGCAGACGATAGAGAACAGCGTCATTCAGAGCAAAAAGACGCTCAGAAGGAAACTAAAAACACGCCCAAGAAGCCTGAAAGCAGTGTTGAAACGCCCAAGCAGGAGCTGGATTTGAGCCTCATTTCCGAATTGCTTGGTGAAGACTTCGATGGTCAGCAGATGAACGAAGAGCAGGCGGCTTACTTGCAAGAATTACTTGAGCAAGCAGGGTCATCAGCTTTTGGACAATTCGAGCGCAAGTGTTCTTTTTGCGGTCGAAGCGAACATGAAGTTGAGCATATGCTGGCTGGACCAGATGCGCTTATTTGTGATCGCTGTGTGCAGCTTTGTGTCGAGACGATGCAAGAGCAAAAGCAGAAGGAGCGCCTGAATGGGGGCGAGCTCTCATTGCCAACACCCGCGGAACTCAAGGCAGAGATGGATGCCTATGTCATTGGTCAGGATGATGCCAAGCGGGCGCTGGCGGTGGCGGTCTATAACCACTACAAGCGTGTCTTAGCACATGAGCGGCGCCTGCTGGGAGAGGAAACGGATGAAGAGCCAGAGGTCGAGGTCCAGAAAAGCAATATTCTTCTCTTAGGCCCGACTGGCAGTGGCAAAACACTCTTGGCACAGACGTTAGCTAGAGTTCTGCAAGTGCCTTTTGCTATCGCTGACGCGACGGCCTTAACTGAGGCGGGCTACGTTGGCGAAGATGTCGAGAATATCTTGCTGCGTTTGTTACAGAATGCGAATTTCGATATCAAGAGTGCTGAGCGTGGCATCATTTATATCGACGAAATTGACAAGATTACCCGGCGTTCTGACAACCCCTCAATTACCCGAGATGTCAGCGGTGAGGGTGTCCAGCAAGCCCTGCTGAAAATTCTAGAATCGACGATTGCAAATGTGCCTCGACAGGGTGGGCGCAAGCATCCTAATCAAGAATTCATACAAATTGACACCAGCCACATTCTATTTATTTGTGGCGGCGCCTTTGATGGCCTCGAAAAAATGATTGCTAATCGCATGGGGCAAGGCGGCATGGGCTTTGGGGCTGATCTCAAATCACCCAAGCGTCATGAGGATCCTAAGCTTCTAAAAGAATTGATGCCAGAGGATCTCTTGCGTTTTGGTCTGATCCCTGAATTTATTGGACGCGTACCAGTTGTCGTTTCACTCGAGTCATTAGACGAAGATGCACTTGTGCGTATTTTGCAAGAACCACGCAATGCGCTGATCAAACAGTATCAGTACCTATTTGCACTCGATGGTGTTGAGCTGGATTTCAGCCAGGAAGCCATCCGCCGAATTGCTCAAATTGCCCTTAAGCGTAAGACCGGGGCAAGGGCTTTGCGGGCTATTTTAGAAGAGCGCATGCAAACTTTGATGTTTGACTTACCTTCTCAGCCAGATGTGATTGCCTGTCACATCAACCAAGCCTTTATTGATGGTGAAGGACCTGCTGAGTTAGAACGCCAATCAGCAGCGGGGTAACGCAAAAAGCATAGCGCTAGGGCAGATTAGGCTTGATAAGGTCCTTTTAGGAAGAAAACGGCATCTCTAGAGAAGATAGAGCTGCCGTTATGCTTTGGGGGCGAACGCAAAAGAAAGCGCGTTCAAAGGAGGCCTTATGGAAAAGCAAGAAAGAGAAAACAGGCACACGGCAAACAAGGAACGCCGCTGGCAACAGGAAAGAGCGAGTTGGGAGCTAGTCGATCACGTGGGGCGCTTGAGCACCAGTCAGAGTGGTTGGCAGCGAGAAGTGAATATTGTTGCCTGGAATGGAGCGGCTCCGCGCTTAGATATCCGAGATTGGAATCCCGAGCATAATAAGATGGGGCGGGGCATTACGCTTAATGCCAGTGAGGTGTTGCAACTCACAAGCTTGCTGCAGCAGTTTGACCCGCAAAAAGCAGGTATCTAAGTGGGCGTTTTCAGCAGAAAAACAGGGCTTCTCAAGAAGCCCTGTTTTTTGTAGAACTAAGGGCACTTGTTACGGTGAATAATATGAGCTAAATTAAATAGTACGCAGTGAGGAAGGAGTCAGAGTACGTGCTTGAGAATCTGGTGCCCCTTTTGGATGAGAGCATTCTCAATACGGCAGGCTCGATCCCCTTGGTTTTTCAGGGCGCATTGCGCAGCATGCCGACTGAAACAAGGGTGGAGACGGCTAGCCAGCATGGTACACATGAGCTGACCTACCTTCGTCAGGGTCGCATGCGCTATTACGTAGGCGGGCGTGAATATGTGCTAAACAGTGGAGATAGCATTGTGATCCGCCCAGATCGCTCGCATACCTATGTGGCCGAAGAGGGACCAGTTGATGCGGTCTGCGTTTACTTTGGCTTTGTCAATAAGTTAAAAGAAGGCGAAGCCGGGATGGCGGCAGCCAATGTTTCGCTCCAAGATTTTTTTCGCTTTGCCGAAGAGGGTTTAACCGAGGGAAAAGGGCTGGTCGAAGATTGTTTTATGGTAACGGGGCCTTATCGCCAGACGGTAGGGCGCTTGGTTGAGCGCATTGTTCTCGAAAAAGAACGAAAGGATTATGCTCAGGATCTACTCTTGCGCTGCTTGTCCATTGAATTGGTCATCGAAGTGAGCCGGTCTTTACGTCAAGCTTGGGAGCAGCAACTACGCCTTCAGCAAGCCAAACTGAGAGAGCTGATTCAAATTGGTCAGGACTACATAGCAGAGCACTACGCGCGCAATATCAGTATTGCAGATGTGGCGAATTATGTCTTTCTGAGCCCTAGCTACTTTGCTAGAGTCTTCAAGCAGGAACTCGGCATTACGCCGCTTGCCTATTTACTTCAGAAGCGTATCGAGCATGCTTGTGATCTTTTGAGGCACACGGACTTAAAAGTAGCTACTGTGGCGAGTCGGGTAGGTTTTTTGAACTCGCAGCGTTTTAACGCCGCTTTTCGCAAACAAATGCAGATGACACCGATGGCTTACCGCCAAAAGCGCCTACATCAAGAAGAGGAGAAGGTGGATGGAATTATTTAAACGTGGCCTGAAGCGTATAGGCACAAAAGCCTTTGCTTATGAGATGGGCATGATGCTCTTAGGATCTTTGCTGAGTGCCGCAGCTATTAATCTTTTTTTCTTGCCTGCCAATTTGACGATGGGCGGAATGAGCGGCTTTGCTTCCATCTTGCATTTATTGCCTGGCCTTTCAATTATTCCATTTGGTGTCTTTATTATTCTTTTGAATATTCCTGTTTTTATGTTGGGCGCCTTCAAAGTCAGCCGCCGTTTTCTGGTTAGCAGCTTGATTGGTACAGTCGTTTATTCCATCATGATTGACCTCACCAAGCACCCTATAACCCTTTTTTATCAGCACTATATGCAGCAACTGGAACATGGACCAGACCTCTTTCTGGCCGCTGTATTAGGTGGGGCGCTTTATGGCTTTGGTCTCGGTATGATGCTTCGCGTAGGCTACAATACGGGCGGCACCGATATCATCGCCATTCTCTTTCGACTCAAAACCAAAAAGATCAGCCTGGGGCAAATCATCTGGATCATGGATGCCCTTATCATTATGGGCGCTGTATTTGCCTATCGTGGTGATGAAAATGGCAGCGTGACGTTGGCGCTCTATTCAGCTCTTTCAATGTACATGACTTCAAAAACCATTGACTTCTGGATGGAAGGTTTCGACTTTAAGCGAACGGCTTTTATTATTTCGCGCCATCCTGACGAAATAACGCAAAGAGTCATGAAAGAACTTGACCGCGGTGTCACAGCCTTGCAGGGGCAGGGAGGCTATACAGGCCGCGAGCAAAAAGTTCTGGTCACCGTTTTAGAAGCACAACAAATTCCTCAGCTGAATGAGATTGTTCAGCACTGTGATGAACATGCTTTTGTCTTTGTGATGGACACAAGAGAAGTTAGGGGCGAAGGTTTTGAGCGAAAGGCCTTTGGCTAGCTTATAGAGTAGAAGGAAAGAGCGAATCCAAAGCGTTAGATAGCCTTTAATTTTAGGCGTGTTGCAGAAATGTGACAAATACAATAGAATTGCTCCATTGTGGATTTTGAATGGAGGCATGGGTACGCTGTGATCATCAAGTCAGATCTGGAGCAATGTCGACGCGATATGGAAGCTTATATCGGACGACGGATTCGGCTGAAAACGAGTGGTGGCCGCAAGCGCATTATTGTGCACGAGGGCATATTGGACAATTGTTATCCGAATGTCTTTACCGTTCTATGCCACCAGGGGAAGCCAACCGAAGAATTGGTTTCGTTCAGCTATGTCGATGTGTTGACGGCGGCTGTCGAGGTGGTTGTCGAGAAAGCCAATGAATAAGAGGCGGAGCTGGTCTTTTGTCGCCAGAGCCAAGATCAATCTTTACTTACAATTACTAGGGCGTCGACCCGATAACTATCACGAACTCAATACCTTGATGCAGAGCTTGGAGCTTGGAGATCTATTGGTCTTCGAGCTTTGCTTTTGTGAGAACCTTTCAGCAGCGACTTTAGAGAGCTACCAGAAGCTTCTTGATTTAGGAAGCTGTCAGGTTTATTACCAAGAATCGTGGGAGGTCGAAGAGGGAGCAGAAGACCTGCTCCGCTCGATTCAGGCCCAGCCGCAAAAGAGTCTGACCCGTCGCTGCTTTCTTCTTTGGGGCGAAGTTGTCCTAGCACATTTTGCGAAAGCCGAAGTGCTAGCAGCTTTCCAGCAACTGCTTGCGCTCGAAGCGAGTGAAACAGGCTATCTCTTGTGCCACCTTAAAATTCAAAAGCAAACGCCGCATCAGGCTGGTTTGGGTGGAGGCTCATCGGATGCTGGGGCCTTCTGGTGTTTTCTGGAAGAGATCTTGCCTAGCTTGAGATTGGCTGAAGCACCTAGGTTGCAGACCTTGACTGCCTTAGGGGCAGATGTGCCCTTCGCAGCTTTGGGAGGGACGGCGATAGCTCAGGGTCTAGGTGAGCGGCTTTGGGGTTGGTCTCCCTTGCCTGCCTGGTCTTGCCTCATCTTAAAGCCAGCCTTCGCCTCAGCAACCCAGCAAGCTTTTGCCCAATATGATTCTGCCCTTCCATCGAAAGCAGCATTACGCCAGAAAGAACAAGCCGCCCAAAGCCTCAACCAGCAACTCCTCAACGCGCGGCAACAGAGCGAGTTAGCCTTCTTTGAGCTCTTACAAAGCAAGGGCGTTAACGACTTTCTACCCTTAATTGATTCGGATGAGCGAGCTTTAGCCTATACGCGTCAGTGCCTGTCTGAAATCTGTCCTGAAGCCTATGTTCAGATGAGTGGGTCGGGTTCCGCTTTTTACATGCTTTGGCCGCGACGCCTTCGCGATTCAGAGCAAGCTCGCCTGCTGCGAGAAATACGTAGACAGCGACTCTTCAATGGGCGGGACTATACAGCTTGTTGGACCTATTTGAATCAGGGAGACTTGGCTAGCAGCCTTGTGTAAAAAGTTTGACGCCAGCTTTCTGCACGGTGGGGGCAAGCTGCTATCTGAACGCTGTGCCCTAGCTTTTCGGGTAACCGAGAGGGGCAGACAAGCTTGTCTTTCGTTGACCCGCTTTGCAAAACTAGCTATAATCCTATCTATTGTGCCAGGTTTCGCCTATTTGCGATCTGGCTGCCATTTAACTCGGGAGGAATGACAGATGTCTAAGAGAACTTATCAACCCAAAAAACGCACCCGTAAGCGTGTTCATGGTTTCCGTAAGCGCATGTTGACTTCGGCAGGACGTGACGTTCTGAAGCGCCGCCGCCTTAAGGGTCGTCGTCGTTTGAGCCACTAAGCGAGTTCCTACTTAAATACATGGCAAATTTCGAGCGCCTGAAGTCTAATCGTGATTTCGCTCGAGTTTTTCGTCAAGGTAAGCAGTGGCGTCGACCGCTACTGCTTATCTGTGTACGCCCAAATCGCCGCAATGTGAACCGCTTTGGCGTGACATGCTCGAGACAGGTAGGAACGGCTGTCGAGCGCAATCGCCTCAAGCGCTGCTTGCGCGAGAGCTGGCGTCATTTAGCGGCTCAGATGAAGCTTGGCTACGATGTTGTTTTGGTCGCAAGTGCCTCTGCTCTTTCGGCCAAGCAAACGCTCTTTGAGCGGCAGTTGCTGAGTATGCTTTTGGATGCAGGCCTTTTGAACCAAGAGGCAAACTGTAGCGAGACAAGGAAGTCTTCGCTGGTATGTGGATAAAGCGAGCCTTAAAACGCGGCATTTTTTTTTACCAGCGAGCGATTTCATCTCACCGCATGCCATGTTGTCGCTATATACCTAGTTGCTCGAACTATGCTTTAGAAGCCCTAGAGCGCTTTAATGTTTTTAAAGCCGTTCTGCTCAGCCTGTGGCGAATCTTGCGCTGTAATCCCCTTTGTCGGGGCGGATATGATCCCCCAGAACGCTACGATCGTTTCTGGACTTTGCACCGGCCACCGATTTTGCGGCCAGATTCATTACCACGCCAAGACGATTGACAGGCAGATGGGCTTCTAACACTGGAAGTATTGCAGGAGATATGTGATGAGTCCTTTGCACACAATGCCGATGGTTATGGGGATTTTGGATCCTCTATACATCGCCTTCGGCTGGATTATGCGGCTGCTGTACCATGTTTTTGTGAACTATGGGGTGGTCATTATTGTTTTCACCGTTATCTTGCGGGCGGCCATGATTCCCCTCTATGTCAAACAACACAAAAACAGCCTGATGCAGAATCAGCTCAACGAGCCTCTGGCTGAGCTCAAACGCCGCTACGGCGATGATCGCCAGGGCTATTCAATGGCTCAGATGGAGCTGTACAAGGCCCATAAAATTTCGATGTTCAGTGGCTGTCTACCATCGCTATTAGGTCTTATTTTTATCTGGCCTGTGTGGCGTATCATCTCTTCACCTCTGCGCTATATTCAAGGGGTTAGCCTTGATCATTTGAATCAGCTGGCTCAGCAGTTAGGCGAAAAGGGGCTCCTGCCTGCTCGTGATGTCGCCCAAGTTGCGCACTCGGATATTCCCGTTCTCCAGATTCTACAGAGCAGCGGTGAGCAGCTCAGCCAGGCAGTCCAAAATGGTCTTATTCATATGGGGCAGCTCATGAACTTAGACTTCTTAGGTCTAAACTTGGGTTTGCGGCCAACTTGGAATCCAGCTCAGCTCTTTGGAGCCGAAAAAGCTAGCTATCTGCCGCTTTTGCTGATCCCCATTATCGCTATTGCGACAACCTTTGTTTCACAGGTTGTCATGGATCGCACCAATCCCATGCTCGCAGAGCAAAGAGAAGCCCGCAAAAGAGCAGCTGAGAACCCTGCAAGAGATGTTCCCCAGGGTCCCTCAGGTGAAAGTATGATGAAGTCTATGCGCATCATGATGCCCTTGATGACGCTATTTACGGTTACGATCGCACCTGCGGCTATGGGTCTATACTGGATTACGGGCAACCTCATGGCCATCTTGCAATCTTGGCTTCTTTACGTGCTTTACACCAAGCCCGTCAAAGAGCAAATTAAGCGCAATGAAGAAAAAGCAGCTTCCGCCTTAAAAAGAAAAGGCCAAGCACAGCTTGAGGGAGGAGAAAAGTAATGGCTCGTTCCATTGAGCAAAAGGGTAAAACGCTGGAGGCTGCTATCGCAGCAGGTCTCGAGCTTTTGGGCCTCGAACGTGAACAAGTAGATATTGAGGTACTAGAAGCTGGTGAGCCAGGGGGCTTGCTGGGCATCGGACGCAAGGATGCCAGAGTCCGATTGACGGAGCGAGTCAGCGAAGCGATGCAGCCCACAACTGAAGCCTACGAGTACCAAGTTGTTGAGACAGAAGAGATTTTGGCTGAGCCCGAAACAGAAAGTGGAGAGGCTGCTGTTGAAGCAGGTGCTGAAGAGATCCTGGGGGCGGATGTCGAAGATTTGCTTTCTCTAGAGGCAGACCCACAGCTGGCCAAGGCCATGCAACACATCGAATGTATTCTGCAGGCTTTGGATGTCGAGGCAGATGTGACTTGCACGCGTCAAGATGATCAGATCGCAATCGAGGTTGAAGGTGAGGATGTCGGGGCGGTTATCGGCCGCCGTGGCGAAACCCTCAATGCTATACAGTACTTAACAAGCCTGGCAGTCAACGCTAATGAGCAAGAGCATGTCTATGTATCCATTGATGTCGCTGGATATCGAGCCAGACGTGAGCAGGCGCTCGTGGATCTTGCCCATCGCACGGCCAAACGTGTGCTAGAGGTTGGCAAAGAATATGTCATGGAACCGATGAGCTCTGCTGAGCGTCGCATCGTCCATACAGCTTTGCAAGACTACCCCAACATTCGCACCGAAAGTGAAGGTATCGAGCCACACCGCTCAGTCGTGTTGATTCCTTTGCGGGCTGCAGAAGATATGGAAGCGTAATCTGGTGCAAAGCTTCTCGCCCATACGAATTAAACACCTGAGCTACGGCCAGGTGTTTCTTTTTACCGCCTTTGAGCTGCTTGCCTAAAATTGGATAAACAGAAGACAGAAAGCAGCAAGACGAAGTGCGAAAGGCTTCGGAAGGGTGAACATCGCAGGAGAGGATATATCGTGAAGCAGCTTTTAAATCGAACGATTGTCGCGCATGCAACACCGCCTGGGCGTTCTAGTATTGCCGTTTTGAGACTTTCAGGCTCTGAAGCTCTTTTGATTGCAGATCGAATTTTCCAAAAAGGCCCCTTGCCCAAGGCTGCGGCACTTTCGAATTCGGCTTCCAGCAGCGAAGGAGAGGATCTCCAGTTCCTAGAAGGGGGGCATCTGGGTACCTGCCAGAAAAAGGAGGCCACGCTAGAGAAGAGCAAGGGCTATCGGGCCTATTTTGGCTACGTGCACGAGGTGGACAAGCCCTTGCAGCCGATAGACCAGGCTGTCGCGCTTGTCTTTCGAGCTCCACATTCTTATACGGGAGAAGATGTCGTCGAGTTCAGCTTACATGGTGGCCTTCTTTTGAGAGAGCGATTCCTTGAGGCTTGCTTGGCAGCAGGAGCAGAGCAAGCCAGACCAGGCGAATTTACGAAACGAGCCGTCTTGAATGGGCGCATGCTCTTGTCAGAAGCCGAAGCTGTTGCTGACCTCATTGATGCAGCTACTGAAAGAAGTGCAGTCACGGCTCTCTATCACTTGACTGGCGCCTTAGCTGAACAATTACAAAAGATCCGCCAACCCCTTTACACGGCTTTGGCTGCTTGGAATGTTTCGATCGAATTTCCTGAGCACGACTCGGCTGAGCCCCATAAGGCTCCCATGCAAGAGGCACTTGCGACAGCCCTGCAGCGCGTGACGAGCTTGTTGGACACCTATCGCCAGGGGCGCCTGCTTCGCGATGGTTTTCAGCTTTTGCTGGCGGGAGCCCCCAATGCTGGCAAGTCGAGCCTCTTTAATGCACTCTTGGGACAAAATCGAGCCTTGGTCAGTGATATCGCTGGCACGACGAGGGATCGCATTTCTGAGACGCTCGATTGGTACGGCATCCCCATTTTGTTGCACGATACAGCGGGTTTGAGAGAGCTGAGTCATGACCCCATTGAGAAAATGGGGATGGAGCAAACCAACGCCCTTATCCAGCAGGCCGATGCCGTTCTTTGGCTTCTCGAGCCAGCCCAAGCGATTTGGCCAGATCCTAGCTGTTTACAGACTCTGAAGCCTGGCTGTGTTTGGCAATTTGTTTGGACGAAGCAGGACATCTACTCGCAATCTCCTGACGAGCAGGAAGCTTGCCCCGAAAAGATACACGAGTGGCTGATCGCGCAAGAACAGATCATCTTGCCCCCCATAAGCCTTTCCTCACGCCGAAGCGAAGATTTGCAGCAAATCAAAGACATCGTGCATGCGCACTACAATAGACTCGCCCCACAGGGCGGACTGGGCGACCTGACTCATTCGCCAAGCGAAAAACATCAAGGAGCTAAGTCGGGGAGCTGGAGTCCTCTTTTGCTTCGAACGCCGCGACAAGCGCAATTGCTGAGCGATGCGCAAGAGGCCTTGAAGATGGGACTGGAGGGTCTAGAACAAAACTGGCCAGAAGATCTTCTGAGTGCGCAAGTCAATCGAGCTTTGCAGGCTCTTACAGAATTGGATGGAGAATCCAGCAGCGAAGGCATGCTCAATGAACTTTTTTCACGCTTTTGTGTCGGAAAATAAGTATGTATCTAGGCTCAAAAGCGTGCACCATGTCATGGTGAGAAAGCTGATGAAAGCATAAGATGTTTATTCAAGCGAAGAAAACCGTGCGCCATGGAGACGATTTGTGCGGTGAAGGCTTGTTGTATGGATTTGTATAGATAGGAATGTTTTAGATGAATACGATGAACCGAGCACGCAGCCAGGCCTTATGGCAAGAAACCTACGATGTCATCGTTGTAGGGGCAGGTCATGCAGGTATAGAGGCAAGTTTGGCGGCCGCGAGGCTGGGGGCTAGCGTGCTTTGCCTAGCGATATCGCTTGATCAGGTGGCAAACTTACCTTGTAATCCTTCAATCGGGGGAACGGCCAAAGGTCAATTGGTTCGCGAAATTGACGCGCTGGGAGGGGTGATGGGACAGTTAGCTGACCAGTGCACCTTGCAGTTTCGTATGCTCAACTTATCGCGAGGGGCGGCGGTTTACTCCCCTAGGGCGCAAGTCGATCGCAGACGCTACCAAGCCTTAGCCAAGCAATATCTCGAGGCGGAGCCACGAGTCACCTTGCGGCAGGAAGAGGTTGTCGACCTCGAGCTAGATGAGAACGGACACATAGCAGGCGTTTGGACACAACTGGGCAGTTTCTATCAGAGTCGTTCGGTTATTTTAGCTAACGGAACGTATCTTTCTTCGCGCATTGTTATCGGCGAACAATATTGGGAAGCAGGACCAGACTGTCAATTTCCAGCTAAACATTTAGGGCAAGCCTTAGCTTCGCTCGGTTTGCGTCTTCTTCGCTACAAAACAGGAACGCCACCCCGCTTGCATGCAGAGGGTATCGATTGGCAGGCTCTCGAAGAACAAGTCGATGACAAACCAGAGGGCTGTTTTTCCTTCGTTCAGAGTAAGCTGAAAAAAACGGAACAACTACCTCGTCGCTCCTGCTGGATTGCATGGACGAATCCTGAAGTCCACGCCTTGATTGCCGCCAACCGCGAGCGCTCACCGCTTTTTTCTGGCCTGATTGAGGGGGTTGGGCCTCGCTACTGCCCAAGCATAGAAGACAAAGTGCAGCGCTTTGCAGATCGCGAGCGCCATCAGATCTTTCTTGAGCCGACTTCTGCGGAAGGTGGAGAGATCTATATGCAGGGTCTTTCGACATCACTCCCCATCGATGTTCAGATGCAAATTATCCAAGGCATTCCGGGACTCGAAAACGCGCGAGTGGAACGCTTTGCCTATGCTATTGAATACGATGCGCTCGAAGCTAGCGAGCTTGATTTGACTTTGGCAGTCAGGCGGATACCGGGTCTGTTCAGTGCTGGCCAGCTGAATGGCAGCTCTGGCTACGAAGAAGCCGCAGCTCAGGGCTTGATGGCAGGGATCAATGCTGTTCGCTACATTCGCGGGCAGGCACCAGCCGTTTTAGGTCGAGATGAAGCTTATATAGGGGTTTTAATTGATGATCTTGTAACAAAAGGCAGCTTAGAACCCTATCGCATGATGACAGCTAGAGCGGAGTGGCGACTTTTGTTGCGACAAGACAATGCAGACCTAAGGCTAACTCCTAAGGGGAGAGACTGGGGACTGATTGATGACGAAAGATGGGCACTTTTTAATCAGAAAAAGGCCAGCTTAGAGGCAGAACTTTTGCGCTGTCGAGAGACCCTCATTCAAGTTGATGCAAGCCTACAAAAAATCCTGGCCGATAAAGGCGAACAGATTCAACTTGGCCGTTATCGTTTACAACAGCTACTGACGCGTCCGCATGTCCATTATGCAGATCTGGCAGTCTGGGATCCTACGCGCCCGAAGGATCTGGCCGTGGATGTCCAGGAAGAAGTTGACATTCAATGCCATTATGCTGGCTATATCGAACTCGATCGCCAACGCCTGGAACACTTTCAAAAGCAAGAAGCTAGACTCTTGCCCGATCCCATGCCTTATGCGGAAATTCCTGGCCTCAGCCATGAAGCACGTGAAAAATTGCAGCGCTATCAGCCCCGTTCTTTGGGACAAGCTGGTCGCATAGCTGGTGTTTCTCCTGCTGATCAGCAACTGCTCCTGCTCTGGATGGAGCAAAAAGAGGTTGGAGAAGGGCTATGAAAGGCAAAGCATTAGGGCAGCAAGGCAAGCCAATCAGGAAAAGGAGAAAGTCAGGAGCTTCAGCTTCTGCATCCCCCAAAACAGCTTCAAGCCGCAAGCCTAGTCCCCAACATCTGAATCTCAGCCGGCAACGACAGGTGATAGGTTCTGAGGAAATTGGGGCGGCCTTGCTGGATCTTACGGCTTACCGAAAGCTGTGTTTGACTTCAGAACAGCACCAGCGCCTTTGCTTATATGGACACTTGTTGAGCAAGGCAAATCAACAAATTAACCTGACTGCCTTGCAGGCGGCCAAAGACATAGCCAAGCGACATTTTTTGGACTGCTTAATGCTAGAACCGTGGGTTAAGACAGCCTCAAAAGATGCCCGCTTTATAGATATTGGCAGTGGGGCTGGCTTCCCTGGCTTAGTGGTGGCCATTTTGCGCCCTGACCTACGTATCACGCTGATCGAGCCTCTTCAAAAGCGTTGCCAATTTTTGCGTCAAACGGCTGAAACTTTAGGGCTGGATCAGGTTGAAGTCCTTTCCACCAGAGCCGAAGTTTTGGGACGGGATCAGGCCTACCGCGCGCAAGCTGAATGGGTTAGTTGCCGTGCTGTTGCAGCTTTGCCCGTTGTTCTGGAATATGCGCTGCCTTTCTTGCAGGTAGAAACGGGGCGCTTTTTGGCTATGCGCCAAGATGACGAGGTCGAACAACAGGCTGCAGCGGAGGCCTTGAAGCGTTTGGGAGCGACCTGTTGTGAGTCGGAGAGCCGTCGCTATCAACTCGAGGAAGACGGGGCTCATTTTGTCATTTTGGCCTACAAGCAAGAGCGCGCCATGCCACCACAATACCCTCGCCAAAGTGCGGCCATCATGAAGCGACCACTGCTTGCGACCTAACGCACATGGTCATGAACAGTTAGCTAAGACATTCAGCCCTAAGAAAAAAAGAGCCTAATCGGCTATAATTGATATTCGATTTAGTAAAAAGCGAATAAATAACTTGGCAGGGCTAGGACTTTGCTAGGACTTGGACGGAGGTTTCCGTGGCTCGAAAGCAAGACGGACGGAAACAGCGGAATGACGCTGAAATCGACCAGCTATTTAGAGATCATATTCACAACATTATTCCTGTTGACTTAGAGCAGGAGATGAAAACGGCCTTCATCGACTATGCGATGAGTGTCATTACGGATCGCGCACTTCCAGATGTGCGAGATGGTCTGAAGCCTGTACATAGACGCATTTTATATACGATGTTTACGCAGGGCTTCACACCCGACAAACCCTATCGCAAATGCGCGGCTACAGTAGGTGATGTGCTCGGCCGTTTCCATCCACACGGCGATGCTGCTGTTTATGATGCGTTGGTCCGTTTGGCTCAAGACTTTTCCATGCGATATATGCTCGTTGATGGGCATGGTAACTTTGGTTCGCGCGATGGCGATGCACCAGCTGCTTATCGATATACCGAAGCGCGCATGACCAAGTTGGCTGTCGAAATGATGGCCGACATCAACAAGGATACTGTAGATTTCCAACCGAACTTTGATGAGCACGAAATCGAACCTAGTGTTCTACCAACCCATTTCCCGAATCTTCTTGTCAATGGCTCGACGGGTATTGCAGTTGGTATGGCCACGAATATTCCACCTCATAACTTGTCAGAAGTTATTGATGGCACAATCCTGCTTCTTGAAAATCCTGAGGCGAATATCGATGAGTTGATGGAGCGCATCCCAGCTCCAGACTTCCCCACTGGTGGTTGTATCATGGGCGTTTCAGGCGTCCGAGAAGCCTACCGCACAGGTCGCGGGCGTGTGGTTGTTCGAGCTCATGCTGATATCGAAGAAATGGGCTCAAATCGCTATCAGATCGTGGTGCGAGACCTACCCTATCAAGTCAACAAAGCTCGTTTGATTGAACGCATTGCCGCCCACGCAAAAGAAAAGCGTGTAGAAGGCATTTCTTTTGTCCGCGATGAGTCAGACCGCGAAGAGGCTGTTCGTGTCGTGATCGAACTCAAGCAGGGGGCGAAGCCGAATGTTGTGTTAAATCAACTCTATCGGCATAGCTCGCTAGAAGAAAGCTTTTCCTGCAATATGCTGGCATTGGTTCCAGGACCAGGCGGCGTGATGGTGCCCAAAACCGTCAACCTTAAAGAAACCCTGGAATATTTCATTGCCCACGAAAAGCAAGTTGTCACGCGAAGAACGCGCTTTGATCTAGACAAGACAGAAGCCCGCCGTCACATTGTTCAAGGTTTGCTCAGAGCTATTGACATTATCGACGAGGTTATTCACCTTATTCGCCATAGCCACACGGAGCAAGAAGCAAAAGAAGGCTTGCAGACGCAATTTGCTTTCTCAGAGCGCCAGGCGCAACATATCGTGGATATGCGCTTGGGACGCTTGACAGGTTTGGAACGTGAGCGCCTGCTGGATGAACTAGCTGAACTCGAGCAAAAAATCGAGCGCTTGCAGCGCATCCTAAATGACGAGTCCGAACTCGTTCGCTGCCTGATCGCCGAAATGTCGGAACTCAAGCGCCGTTACCAAGATGAACGCCGTACCGAGATAGATCCGACGGCTGAAGAAGTTGATGATGAGTCGCTGATTCCCGAAGAGGATGTGGTCATTACGCTATCGCATCGCGGCTACATTAAGCGCCTTCCGCTGACAACCTATCAGATGCAACACCGTGGCGGACGGGGCATCAGCGGTATGCAAACCCAAGACGAAGATGATGTCGCACAATTGCTGGTGACCAGCTCACACGATCAGCTGCTTTTCTTTACGAATACAGGGCGCGTCTTCAAACTTAAGGCCTGGCAGTTGCCAGTGGCTGGGCGGCAGGCTCGCGGCCTAGCTCTTGTCAATTTGCTTCAGCTGAACGCAGACGAGAAGGTCAGCAATATCATCCCAGTTCATGATGTCGATGATGGCGGCTATCTCTGCTTTGCGACAGAGCAAGGTCTAGTCAAAAAAACAGCGCTTGATGATTACCGCAATATCAACCGCACGGGTATCATCGCCATCAAGCTTAGAGATGAAGATCGTTTGGTGGCTGTACGCCGCATTTTCGATGGCCAAGACTTACTCTTGGCTAGTGCCGCTGGCATGTCCATTCGCTTTGCCGAAGCGGAAGTTAGGGCGACAGGGCGAGCCAGCAGTGGTGTGCTGGGTATGCGTTTGCGAGATGGAGACCGCGTGATCGGCATGCAGGCCATTGATGTATCGAGCGAGTTCTTACTCATTTCAAGCCATGGCTTTGGCAAGCGTTGCGGACATGATTTGTACCGCAAGCAAGGACGCGGTGGCTACGGTATCAGAACTTATGGTGTCAACGATAAAACAGGTGAATTGATTGCTTTGGCGTTACTTAAAGACCCACAGGACATTATCCTGATCGATGACCAAGGCGTGATTATTCGAATTGCTTCGGAAGAAGTCCCGCAATTAGGGCGGACAGCAAGAGGCGTTACCCTCATGCGCAGTGGAGCCTGTGTTGTCGATGCGGCTGTCGTGGATAGGCCTGAGGCTGAAGTAGAAGAACGCGAAGAAGCCCGTGTGCAAGAAATTGCAGTAGAGGACGAAGAGAGCACGGAGATAGCTGGCGAGTCCAGTGAGGATTTAGAAGAAAGCGAAACATGAGCTTTCTAAGCATGACCTGAAACTCTGATTTGGGTGGAAAAGGGAAGTGAGAGATCACTTCCCTTTTTTCATAAGTTAAGTAGGCAGCTCCTCGATAGGCGCAGTCCGAGAGCAGGGAGGTGTTAGCTGGGGGAGGAGGGCTGGCTCTGGGGACAGGGTCTTGGGTCTGGGGAGGCAGGAGCCTAGATCTGGCACAGAACTAGTTCTGGGGCAGGGGCTAGGACTGTCCTGGCAGCCACGACCCACCCGGACATGCAGTAGGGGATAATGAAAAAAGGTGTTGACGAAAGGGATCAGGGGCGATATATTAGCTGAGCGCCTCGC
>JAEZYR010000018.1 GCA_023442635.1 Bacillota bacterium
GTTCTTGTGCGCCTTCGATGCTTTCGATCAAAGTCTCGCCATAGGCTAAGTTTTCAGCATCGTCTGCTAAATATTGCTTGGCATGCTCGTGTTGACGTTTGAGACGCTGGTAAAGCTGATAACGCTTTTGGCTATTCCAAGAAGGGCTGCGGTGTGGATTAAGCGAAATACAAAGCACGGGCAAAGTGGCATCGTAGTAATCTTCGACCTGGACTTCAGCAGCTCCTGGCTGGATACGCCAGAGATTGGCTGTTAAGAGCTCAGCTTCTCGTTGGACTTTTTCGTAATCCTGGCTGGCTTCTAGCGCATCTTGGTGAACCTGATATCGCCTGGCAAGTTGACTCATACGCTGCTGGACTTGACGCAAGAGATCTTGCTTCGCTTGGAGTAATTTTTTTTGGCTGAGTCGGGAAGCGAAGAAAGCGTCCATTGCTGAAGATAGGTTCTTAAAAGGTAGACAGGCCCCCGCACAATGAAGGTGCAAGGCGTGAAAATCACGATAGCCCTCTTCTGCAGAATTGAGATAGATGCTAGGGTGGTAGTCTTCTCCTAAGATGTCGAGTAACTTGGCGCGCAGCTGCTGTACCAAAGCCTGCTTTTCGAGATTGTCGAGCTGATTTAGGCGTTGGGCATTTTGGAGTGAAGCAGAGGCGAGTAAGTCCTGGATCAAGGCCTTGGACCAGCCTTGTAAGCGATCGAGCAGAAATTGATCTAGACGTTGTGAGGCTTCTGCTTGTAGGAAAAAACGTCCAGCTTCTAGTTCTTGCAAGGCTGAACTAGGACTCAGCTTGTCCTGCTGGGGCGGTGCCGTGTAGGGACGCGCTGGCAAGAGCTCGCGATAGCGGGATTGCTGGTGGTCGACATGGCGCATTGCATCAAGGATGCGCCCGTCGGCATTGACTAAAATGAGGTTGGAGTGACGCCCCATGATTTCTAAAATGAGGCGAAAGTTTTTGGGGTCGCCTAACTCATCTTGATTTGAAAAGTGAAAAGTTAAGATACGCTCATAACCCTCTTGCGATATGCTCTGCAGGCGTGCGCCCTGGAGATACTTGCGCAGAATCATGGTGAATTGTGGCGGCTGCTGGAGTGACTCGAAGCTCTGCTCGGTCAGATGAACACGAGCTTGTTCGGGATCAACGGAAAAAAACACTTGCTTGCGTTGGTTTTGGCCATGCAGCTGTAAAATCAATTCATAGCGGCTGCTCTGACGAATTCGATCTACACGGGCTCCTTCAAGAGCCTGGGTCAGTTCTGAGCATAGACAACGACAAGTAACGCCATCAAGGGGCATGGGGTCTTATCCTTTCTGCGCGAGATCCTTTATGATTATAGTTACATCATATTTTAGCTAAACGAAGATTCTTATCTTAGATTGAGTCCTGGTGATAGAGGAGGCGGTGGCATTCTATGCCCAACAAGGCGAACAAGACGACAAAGCAAGCAACAAAGCAAGGCTCCCCAAAGACGCTCAAAAAGACATTATCTGCTCAGGACAGGCCAATACTGAGTTTGCTTTGGCTCTTTTTGAAGGGGAGTTCTTTAGGCCACTTTATTTTGCTAGTGCTCAGTGTGATCTTTCTCCTCCTGTTGGATATTTTGCTGGCTGCTAATCAATTCGATCGCTTTACACTTATTTTAGGTTTGGAGCTTTTGGTTGTAGCCATAGCGCTTTGGATAGCTTATTTATGGCGGCATCGAGGACAGCTTTTCGAGTAGACAGATTTAACTGTTTTTTATGAGGGAGAAAAGATAGAATATAAGCAAGGTTGGAGATAGAAAACATCTCAAAAGAAACCTAGGTTACAGCTAATGGTATTCTCTTGCGTATACTTGCGCGGAAAACTAGTAAGAGAATGGAGAGCGCTCGCAGAAGGCGAGTTAGAAGGAGAAGAGAATGGCAACGAGTTTTAGTATGCACAATGTAGACGTCCAGAACTTTATGGATGCTTTGGATCACTGCAAGGGCAATGTTTACCTGATCACCGAAGAAGGTGATAAGCTCAATCTCAAGAGCAAATTGAGCCAAATTACGGGTCTTATCCGCCTGGTTGAGGGTGGTAAGCTGTTGGAAGCTCAGGTTGTTTGTGATGATCCAGAAGATGAGAGCTATCTCTTCCGTATGAATCTTTTTGGTGAGACCAAGCGCTGAGTCTGTGATTAGCCTCGGTACAGGGGCAATCATTGAGTTAGAAGAAAGAGAGCAGGCCTAGACTGCTCTCTTTTTTGTTTGTGCCTGATTTGATCTGAAACACAGGCTTTCAGCTGCTGTGCCAGCTTGCTCACATATGCCTTTCACCGAGCAAAGGAAATAAGAAATAAGAAAATGATAAAGTATTTACTTGTAACATGCCGTGCGCTAAGCAACCACCTGCTTGCAAGGTGTGACGTAAACTTTGTTCAAATCTAAAATTTGCTTTGTATTTTTGAGATGAGTGTTTCGGCTCAGCTCTTTAGCATGCATGAAAGACTTAAGAATATAGAGGTAAAGTGCTTGAGTGACCAAGTCAGTGGGCTTTTGCGCCTTGGTTTAGATATTGGATCTACAACGATTAAGGCTGTTTTATTAGACGCTGAGGATCAGCTAAGATGGTCGACTTACCAGCGCCATCACGCCGACATCCAGGCTTGCTTGCAGCGCGTATTTGTCCAACTCCGGACAGAAGTCGGTGATAACGACCTGCATATGGCCATTACGGGTTCGGGAGGCGTCCGTTTGGCCGAAATGTTTCGGGTTCCATTTGTCCAAGAAGTTATTGCTGAAACCGAAGCTATCAACCGCGATTATCCAGACAGTGACGTGATTATTGAGCTGGGTGGTGAGGATGCTAAAATCACCTACCTTAAGCCCGTACCCGAACAGCGCATGAATGGCTCTTGTGCGGGGGGAACGGGATCTTTTATCGACCAAATGGCGCAGTTGCTCAAGACAGACGCGACAGGTCTGAATGATTTGGCATCGCAGTACCAGACTTTGTACCCTATCGCTTCGCGTTGTGGTGTTTTTGCCAAGAGTGATCTCCAGCCCTTGCTGAATGAGGGCGCGGCACGTGAGGACCTGGCTGCATCTGTCCTACAGGCCGTTGCGACGCAGACGATAGCTGGTTTGGCTCAAGGCCGACCCATTCGTGGGCAAGTTGTTTTTTTGGGCGGCCCCCTTCATTTTTTGCCAGAGCTTAGGCGCGCTTTTGAACGCAGTTTAGAGGGTCAGGTTCAAAGCTTTATTTCGCCTGATGACGCCCAGCTTTTTGTAGCTTTAGGGGCTGCCTTACTCGCCAAAGCAAGCCGCCCTGTTCGCTTGGCGGCCTTGCTTTCTAAATTAGAGCAGAAGACGGCTTTGGCTGAAGAAATACCCCATATTCCACCGCTATTTCTCAATGAGGAGGAGCGAAAGAGCTTCCACGAAAGACATGCTCGCTCAGTCTTGCTTACGGAAGATATTCGTCAACTAAAGGGACCCGCCTTTGTGGGCGTCGATGCGGGCTCGACGACAACCAAAGTCGTGTTGATTGACCAACATGCCAATTTGCGCTTTTCGTGGTACCAGTCTAATCAAGGGTCACCTATCCAGAGTACCGTGGAGGCTTTGCGAGCACTTTATCAGGCTTTGCCAGATGAAGCCTACATCGCGCGTGTGTGTGTGACGGGTTACGGCGAGTCCTTGCTGCAGTCGGCCTTGCAAATAGATGAAGGAGAGATTGAGACCATGGCGCACTACCGCGGTGCCGCCTATTTTTGCCCAAATCTCAGCTTCATCGTTGATATTGGCGGCCAAGACATGAAGTGCATGCGGATCCGCAATGGCATGATCGAAAACATTATGCTGAATGAGGCCTGCTCTTCGGGTTGTGGTTCCTTTATTCAAACATTTGCGCAGAGCTTGGGGATGGATACCACGAGCTTTGCCCAAGCCGCACTAGAGGCGCAATCACCAGTTGATCTGGGTACGCGCTGCACGGTTTTCATGAACTCCAGGGTTAAACAGGCTCAAAAAGAGGGAGCTAGTGTCGGCGATATATCGGCAGGTCTCTCTTACTCGGTCGTGCGCAATGCCCTCTATAAGGTCATCAAACTCAAAGACCCAGCTGAAATGGGTGAAGCCGTTGTTGTCCAGGGCGGTACCTTTTTGAATGATGCTGTCTTGCGTTGCTTTGAGCAGGTCGCCCAGAAGGAAGTGATCCGCCCCAACATCGCAGGTCTGATGGGGGCCTTTGGCTCAGCCTTGATCGCGCGCGATCACTGGGATGGCGTTTCGCACTCCGCCTTGCTGACAGCTCAACATCTCGACGCCTTTTCAATGGAGACAGAGATTAGCCGCTGTGAGCTTTGTGGCAATCACTGCAAATTGACAATCCTCCGCTTTGCTGACGGCCGCCGCCATATTTCAGGCAACCGCTGTGAGCGTGGGGCTGGCTTAGACACACCCAAAGAAAGCCTGCCAGATCTTTACGCTTATAAGTATGAGCGAACCTTCAAGCCCTATAAGCCGTTAAATCGTCAGCAGGCCAAGCGAGGAAGCATAGGCATCCCCAGGGTCTTAAATATTTACGAGAATTATCCCCTGTGGTTCACACTTTTCACGGAATTGGGTTTTCGTGTGCAACTTTCGCCTCGCTCTTCCCATCAACTCTTCGAGCAAGGCATGGACAGTATTCCGAGTGAGTCTGTATGCTACCCCGCCAAGCTCGTGCATGGCCATGTAGCAGCCTTGCTCAAAATGCCAGTACAGGGCATTTTTTATCCATCCTTACCTTATGAGCAAGCGAGCTGCAACCAGAGTGACAATCATTTCAATTGTCCTATTGTTGTTTCCTACCCAGAAGTTATAGGCAATAACATGGAGGAGATCCAAGAACGTGAGATCCCCTTTATGCACCCCTTTTTGCC
>JAEZYR010000021.1 GCA_023442635.1 Bacillota bacterium
ACCTGATGCTTTGCCCCAACTTAGTCCAGAAGCTTGGGAGGAGCTTTCGCAGTTGCCAAAGGCCGCGCGCTTTGGGAGACTTTGGCAATTATTCATTCCAGAATGGCCCCGGCAAGATTTGCAGCCTATATGCGATGCTCTACTGTCAGAGGCGGAGGGGAGTCTCCACTTACCGCTACAGCGCGTCAATCCTTACGGTGCGCTAGATTTTGTAGCTGACCTAGGTGCAGGTCAGACGGGTAGTTGTGGAGACTGGCTATGGCAGATGTACCCAGCCTTGCTTGCTTGGGCACGAAAGAGCACGGGATCTTCTTTAGCCGGCCAGGCTTTATTGCTTTGGCAGGCTGGTTTGCCAGGCGCTGCGGCAATGGCCTCTTTTGCTGAGGCGGCCAAGCGAGGCCAGCCAGATCGTTGCTTTTTACTCTACGATCAGGCGACTTGTCCAGAAACCGAGAAGGCTCTCTACCATTTGTATACAGGGCGGCAGAGCCAAGCGATAGCTTTACAGTTGGAGAAGGAGGGTGGCCAGCTGATATCTGAGCAGAATATGCAAGCCGTCATCTACGATGCAGCTCTGACTGAAGCTTGGGGAGCTGAAGGGCTTCAATGGCAGCCAGCAGGCAGTGAGCAACTTTTCAACTTGTTGGCTTGGATCCATATTTTTGCCTATACCTATACGGAATTATTGCAGCAAGCGGAGATTGACAGTTCGCAGAGCTTTGCTGTTTATCTGCCTGTACTCGATTGTGCGCAAGTCTTAGCCCTTTGCTATGCTGCCCAAATGGGCGTGCCGATTGGACACTTCTATCTTGTGGGAGAGACAGGGCAAGCTCTCCTTTCATTTTTCCAAAAAGGGCTGTGGCAAGAAAAGAAGGCAGGTGATCTTCCTTTGGGCCTTGGCCTAGCTGAATCCAATTATCTGGAGGCTCTGCTTTTCGAGCTTTCTGACCGTGATCCAGCTTGTTTAGATCGCTGGCTAAGAGAACTGAGCGACCACGGCAAATTACAGGTCGATAAATCCCTTGTCAAAGTTCTCAATGAGCAGTTTACAGTCTCTGCGATGCATCGACAGGATATTGAGCATGCCTTGGCGCTCGCTTATGACGAGTGGGATCTTTTGCTCGACTTTTATGGAGCCATGGGCTATGCCCAGTTCCAGCGGCGACAAGTTCGCGCTCAAGCTAAGCAGGACGAGGCTTTGCAGCTAAGCTTCAGCTATATGACGCCTCTGACCCGCAGTGCAGAAATCTGGCAAATTCTTCATAAAGCGGAGAAAAGCAAGGTGCATCGAGAGCGAGTGGCCAAGGCATTGCGTCTATCGTCAGGGCAAGTCAGTTCAGGACGAGCCGATAGCGCTGATCTGGCTGTGGAGCGGACGCGCGAGCAAGAAAAAAGGCGCAAGGATCGAGATAAGGGCAAGGGGCCGAAGACAGGTTTCCGAGAGCTTCTGCCGCAACACCGCCAGGATATGCAGTCTGCTGGCCACGAAAAAGATGGCCACAAGGCTAAGACTTATCGCCATGAAGAGACCGAAGGTGCTTTGAATCGGCAGACAAGCAAGAACGAGCGCTCCAAAACAGCTGCAGATCACAGCCGAAAAGACAGGCGAAGTCGTACGCACAGCAAAAGCAAGGAGCAGGGGAAAAAGCAGGATAAAAATCACCTAAAGGGACAGAAGAGCGCGCACTTAGAAAAAAAGAGCAAAGGCGATGCGCAGTCGGCTGAGAAAGGCCACGCTACTAAACAGCAGAACTTTCGGCGCCCACGCAGGCGGACAGCCCACACGGCTAAGCACAAAAGCCAAGCCTGCTATGCGGCCTGCGGAGAGCAGCTGCAGTGGACCTTGCTTTGGCAGGCCGATAATGGGCAAGAGGCATGGCTGGCCGTGCCTTCCACAGAGGACAAAAAAGGCAAAGCCCTGGGGGATAATGGAGCTCAAATGAAAGAAAAGCAGAACGCCGAAGAAAAATTCGCCCAAAAAACTGAACAAGCACTAGCGGATGGGCGCTTGCCAGATGCTATCTATGAACCTCTGAAAGAAGCCAGCCCCATCGAAAAAGAGGTTGAAGCGACTTTCCTAAATCGACTTTTAGAGGAACTTGCAGAAAGAGATGAGGCGAGAGCCCAGAGACTAAGGCAAAGAGACTTAGAACCTATGAAGAGTTTGGCACAAGAAGCTGCTTTGCAGATACCTCTGAGCTATCGCCAGCTCGAGGCGATGAGGCCGATGGCGAGTGAGGGAAAAGCGATTGATTCACTCGAGCTGCTGGCTAAGCTTTTGAAACCTCATTCAGATCAGGCTTGATTTAGGGGCGTGGGGGGGAAATCTCGTTTTGTCACAATTGTTCACATTTCTCGCAAACTGTAGAAGCAATTAACTTGGATAATAGAGACAGGTTGAGAAACAAATACACGATCTCTTCCTTCATACCTTCCTCCATACAGTGGGATTCTGAGAGTAGTGGCTCAGCATCCCACTGTTGTCTTATACGGGTATTTCCATTCCTTTACGACTATTCGCAGCAAAAAAAGACAGAGGGTAGAACGCTACCCTCTGCCACAAATCTGGTGCACCCGATACGATTCGAACGTACGACCTAGCGCTTAGGAGGCGCTTGCTCTATCCTGCTGAGCTACGAGTGCAAATGTATCGTTCATTTCGCTCTTCGCCATGAAGCAGCGTTGTCGCCAAGCAAAACGAGTTCGAGCCCTATTATGGCACAAAAAAGCGAAGCCTGCTTCTTGTCGCTTTGGCTATGCGGATTAAAGACTTAAAACAAAGTCGTTAGCTAGAAGAAACTGAGGCGTTAGCCATTGACAATTAAGAGTTAACAATGTACAACTCATTGAGGCACGAAGGATAAAGCGCTTTATCCCAACTGTTCAAAAAGGGTGAACTTAGGAGTTGTCATGATGCCATTAGCTATTGCGCCTGAAGACCAAATTCTAGAAGTGGTTCGTTTGGGCGGTAGTCCCGAAGCGAAAAAACGTTTGGAAGAGCTAGGCATATCGGTAGGTGGGCACCTGTCGATTGTCTCGCGTTCTGGCGATCATGTCATTCTTAAAGTTCGAGAGAGTCGTATTGCACTCGGCCGTGAGTGGGTAAATCGAGTGCAGGTTAAGGAGGCATAAAGGAGATGAAGACCCTACGAGATGTACCAATTGGTTCATCAGCGAAGGTGATCAAAGTTCATGGTGATGGCGCCGTCAAACGACGTATCATGGATATGGGTATCACAAAAGGCATCGTGATCGATGTGCGCAAGGTTGCGCCACTAGGCGATCCAATTGAACTCACAGTCCGAGGCTATGAGCTCAGTATCCGCAAGGCTGATGCTGAGGCAATTGAAGTGGAGTAAGTGGAGCAAACTATGAGTGCAAAGAAACTTCGCATCGCTTTAGCGGGTAACCCCAATAGTGGTAAAACCACCCTCTTCAACGCTTTGACGGGCTCTAATCAGTTTGTTGGTAACTGGCCTGGCGTAACCGTCGAAAAGAAGAGCGGCAAGCTTAAGGGCCATACGGACGTCGAAATTGTCGACCTGCCAGGTATTTATTCGCTGTCACCCTATACCCCAGAAGAGGTCATTGCCAGAAATTATCTCATTGGTGAGGATGTTGGCGCCGTTATCAATATTGTGGACGGTACGAATCTAGAGCGTAACCTCTACCTCAGCACACAACTGCGAGAACTGGGCGTGCCGATGGTCTTGGCCATCAACATGCACGACCTTGTCCAGAAGAATGGCGACAAGATCGATGCGGCTCTGCTGGGCGAACGTTTGGGCTGTGATGTTTATTTCATCTCAGCTATGAAAAACGAGGGCTTGCAAGAGCTGACGGATGCAGCTATCGCATTAGCCCAAAAGCCCGCAAAGCCTTCTAATCTGCGTTTTGGTGAAGACTTTGAGCAGCATATTCAAGAGTTGGAGAAGCTCATTCCTGAAAGCACTGAACTTTCTCCCATTCGTCGGCGTTGGTATGCCATCAAGCTGCTCGAAAAAGATGAGAAAATTCGTGAGCTCCTGGGTCTAGATGAGAGCAAATGGCAGCCTTATCAGCAGAAAATTGAGGCGCTTGAAGCTAAGGTTGACGACGATACGGAATCCTATATCTCCAGTGCCCGTTACGAGTGGATCGAGCAGGCCATCAAAGGCTCCTATGTCAAACAGAAAAAAGGTCAGCTCACGACTTCCGATAAGATTGACCGCGTCGTAACCAACCGTTGGCTAGCCTTGCCCATTTTCGCCTTGGTCATGTTTGTAGTCTACTACATTGCCGTTTCTTCTGTCGGTAAAGTCGCTACAGACTGGGCCAATGATGGCGTTTTCGGTGATGGCTGGCATTTGTTTGGTATTGGCACGCATGCTTATGAGGATGCAGCAGAGGAGGCCGTTGAGCCCTTGCTCATCAAGAGCAGCTTTGAGGAAGCTGCAGAGAAGGCTGGCGTGGATCCAGCAGAAGCTAAGGATCTCACGACGACAGCTGAGCTGCGCGATGAGGAAAGCGGCGAGCTTCAGAAGACCTTGCAGGTTGACTACAACGCCTATATGGAGGTCAAGGATGTCGAAGAACCCGATCCAGCCGACTACGGTGTCTGGGTTCCTGGTGTCCCTAAGCTCATCGAAGCAGGCCTCGACAAGCTCAATGTGACGGGCTGGCTACACGACCTCGTGCTGGACGGTATTGTCGCAGGTGTGGGTGCGGTGCTCGGCTTTGTCCCTCAGATTTTCATCTTGTTCTTGCTCTTGGCCTTCCTTGAAACCTGCGGTTATATGGCTCGCGTTGCTTTCGTGATGGACCGTATTTTCCGCAAGTTCGGCCTTTCGGGACGTTCATTTATTCCGATGATGGTTTCGAGTGGTTGCGGCGTGCCTGGCATCATGGCGACACGTACGATCGAGAATCAACGTGACCGCCGCTTGACGGCCATTATCACAACCTTTATGCCTTGCGGTGCCAAAGTTCCTGTCATCGCCTTGATTGCTGGTGCGCTCTTTAATGGCGCATGGTGGGTGGCGCCGAGTGCCTACTTCTTGGGCATCGCTTCCATCATTATTTCAGGTATTATCCTCAAGAAGTTCAAGGCTTTTGCAGGTGAGGTAGCACCCTTTGTTATGGAGTTGCCCGCTTATCACTGGCCGCGTGTAACAACGATCCTGCACTCCATGTGGGAGCGTGGTTGGTCCTTTATCAAAAAAGCGGGAACGATCATCCTTTTGGCGACCATCTTTGTTTGGCTGGCTTCGACCTATGGCTGGGAGAATGGCCAATGGGGTGCTGTCGAATCACAGGACAACTCCATTTTGGGTCGCATCGGTCAAGCTGTAGCCTTCATCTTCATCCCCCTAGGCTTTGGGGAGTGGCGTGCCGTTGTCGCGACGATTACGGGTCTGATCGCCAAAGAAAACGTGGTCGGTACTGTCGGTGTACTCTATGGTGGCATGGACGAAGTGGCCGAGAATGGTTGGCAGATCTGGACGGCTATGGCTCAATCTTTCACAGCTGTCAGTGCCTACAGCTTCCTCGCTTTCAACTTGCTTTGCGCACCTTGCTTTGCAGCGATCGGTGCCTTGCGTCGCGAGATGAACAATGGCCGCTGGACAGCCTTTGCCCTTGTCTTCCAAACGATCTACGCTTACGCTATCGCCCTCATTATCTATCAGCTGGGTTCGCTCTTTACGGGTCATGTGCACCCCGTCGGCCTCGTTGTGGCTTTGATAGCTTTGGGTCTCCTGATCTACGGCCTTGTCCGCCCTGAGAATTCCCAAAAGCGCTTGCGTGCAGAGCGTTTGGCTAAGCTTGAGCGTTCCTAAAAAAGACGAGAAGGAAGAGGTGTTTTGATGAACAACTTGGTACAGAATCTTGGTAGTATCGTGGTTGCGGCTTTGGTTATCGCTTTGATTGCCTACGCGGTTTCCAGTCTCTTTCGCAATCGACATACTTGCTCTGGCTGCGCTGGCAATTGCTCTTGCCACCATGCCAAGACGGAGGAGGAAGCTTTGGCTGAGTATGACCGTCTCATGGCCCAGCAAAAGCCAAAGACCAAGAGTGAAGGCCACTGTTGAATCAAGCATCGACTTTGAGCGTTGACACAAAGGGGGAGCTTCTGGGCTCCCCCTTTTTCTAGCTCAACAAGCCAGCCGTCAGCCAGACAAAACGATGCGGCTGCGCATTGTGATCAACCAGAAATTTTGGTACTATTTCGACGCTTTCAAAACAGACTAAATCTGTAAAACAACTGCTGTTCATGGCCTTGCAACTTTCTTGACGCCATTTTTGCACGCTTTGATTCTGACAATAGGGAGCATCCGATGGTTTTTAGCAGCTTGATCTTTTTGTTTTTCTTTTTGCCTATGACGCTGCTGTGCTACTACTTGGTACCGCAGCGAGCTTTGGCCTGGCGAAATGTCATCCTGCTTTTATTTGGCCTTCTTTTTTATGCTTGGGGCGAGCCCAAAATGATCCTCGTCCTATTGCTTTCTATCTTGCTTAATTACGGCTTTGGTCTTCTGATGGATCATCGCTACAGGCGCTTTTTCTTAGCCCTTTGTGTTTTTTTGGACCTGGCCAACCTCTTCTTTTTTAAGTATTTGGATTTCTTTATTCAAACGACCAATCGGATCATGGGGATCCACTTACCCTTGCTGGGCATTGTCATGCCGATCGGCATATCTTTTTATACCTTTCAGGCGATGAGTTATGTGGTTGACGTCTATAGAGGGGAGGCCAGACCCCAGAAGAATCCACTTTGCTTGGCTCTCTATATATCCATGTTTCCACAGCTTGTTGCTGGCCCCATTGTTCGATACTGCGATATTGAGCAACAGCTCTCTGAGCGTGGAGGCTCTTTTGCTCAAATAGCAGACGGTATACCTCGCTTTATTTATGGCCTAGCCAAAAAGGTTCTTTTGGCTAATGCCCTAGCCAAAATAGCTGACCATGTCTTTATGCAGCCGACAGCAAGCCTATCCGCCGCTGCGGCTTGGCTGGGTATTGTCGCCTATACCTTGCAGATTTATTTTGATTTCTCAGGTTACTCCGACATGGCGATAGGACTTGGCAAAATGTTTGGCTTTACATTCCTTGAAAACTTCAACTTGCCCTATGTCAGCCAGTCGATCACAGAGTTCTGGCGGCGTTGGCACATGTCGCTTTCGACTTGGTTCAGGGACTACGTCTATATTCCCTTGGGTGGCAATCGCTGCTCGAAGGGGCGACATATATTGAACCTTCTCATTGTTTGGGGGCTCACTGGTTTTTGGCATGGAGCCAACTACACTTTTTTGGCTTGGGGACTCTACTTTGCTATTTGGCTTATCGTTGAGAAGTATCTACTTCAAAATTGGCTCCAAAAACTCCCCGCTTTTTTGCGCCATGCTTATGCCTTGTTGCTCATTTTGTTGAGCTGGGTGCTTTTCCGCAGCGAGCATCTCAGCTATGCCTTGGGCTACTGGCGCCAGATGTTTCATTTCGGCCAGTCCAGCTGGACCTTTGTTGCTGAATATCTCGTGCGCTATGGGGGCGTCTTGTTGCTAGCCATTATTTTTGCCGTCTTACCTTTGGGGAAATGGCGACAGAAAAGGGCCTGGCAGCTCGTGGAGTGGCCCGTGCTAGCCCTGCTTCTTTTGGCTTCGACCGTGATGCTCCTGGCAGATGGCTACAATCCATTTCTATATTTCCGATTCTGAGGAAGTTCTGAGGAACTGTTATATGCATAAAAAAGGAATTGCTTTCATATTTCTAGCTGGTCTACTTGCTGTGATGGGACTGACAAGCTTCAAGCCCAAACACGATATATCCTTCTATGAAAATAGAGCTCTAGCCAAAATGCCTGCCATGCATGCAGAAAACTGGCTGAATGGGCAAGCCGAGAAGGGGATCGAAACGTACATAAGCGATCACTTTGCGCTGCGAAGTCGTCTGCTGAAGGGCTACGTGCAATTGCAGCTCGCCTTACATGTGCCTGTCATTAACAATATTGTGATTGCAGGTGATACACTCTTGCCTTATCACGCCAAAAGTTATGACAGCTACGATCAGCAAGCCATGCAGGATGTGCTGGCGGTTTTGAGTCAGCTTCGCGATTGGAGTCAGGCAAACCATAGCCAGCTTCTTTATGTCTCTATACCAGAGCAGGGGAATGCTTTTGCCAAACGCTATCCACCTTATCTCGTCGCCTCGGGCTACACCAAGCAAGTGATGCAAAAAGACTTTCGGGCCAACTTACAGGCTGCTGGCATCCCCCTATTGGACATGGAGGCAGACCTAGGTCAGGATCTCGATCTGTATTATGCCAAGACAGACCACCACTACAACCTCAAAGGTGCTTACGAAACTTACCGCCAAATTTTGCGAAGACTTCAGCAAGAAGGCATGGCCGTGCCAGAGCCTACGCCTGTGGCGTTTGCGACCTTGGCGCATCCGATACAGGGCTCTAGAGCACGAGAATTGATGGGCGCCTTTCAGAGTCAAGATCCAGCCTATACCTTTGAGCTGGAAACGCCGATAGCTTTTACACGACAGGATAACGGACAGGCAGTAGAGGCGAAGGTCTTTGCCGATAACTTACAAGGCAGTTACAGCTACTATATGGGCGGTGACATCGGAGAGACCATTATTCAGACAAATCGGCCAGAATTGCCGAAGGTTCTGCTGATAGGAGACTCTTTTAGCAATGCATTGGAGACTATTCTGTACACTTCCTTCGATGAAATGCGCAGTCTAGATTTCCGACACTACAACAAGCAGTCTGTTTTTGCCTATTTGGAGACGTACAAGCCAGATGTCATTTTGATCATACGAGACGATACGGCCTACCTTTTGAGTGATGGCAATGGGGCGATGGGCACAAAATAAAGCAGCTCAAGCAAGTTTTCTTTTTGAGGCACTGCTTGAAGTGATGTTAGACGTGAGCTACTGATCCTGCCCATATCTTGGATTGGGCAGCGCCCATACCTTAGATTGGGCAGCGCCCATACCTTGGATTGGGCAGCAAGACAGGGGAAGAGTGAAAGCTTCGTCTAATGGATGACGAGAGCTGCTCGTAAGCCATCTGCATTGTCATAAGGGCATAGAAAAAGCAAGAAACTCAACCCGATCGAGGTTGAGCTTCTTGCTTGGTGCCGGTGACCGGACTCGAACCGGTACGGGTCACCCCAACGGATTTTGAGTCCGTCACGTCTGCCAATTCCATCACACCGGCGACACGCGGGGTATTATCGCATAAGCCAGGGATCTTGTCGAGACCTGTATCGACTTTTTTAGCCGCCCTTTAGCTGGGGAAATAGATCGCATCACAGCAGGCTGGAATCTGCTCCTAGACATCGGACTTAGAAAGCTCTGTTGAGCCTCTTGATCGCAAATCACTAGGCTGAGATGCGGGCTTTTAGGGCAGGAAGGATATCGCTAGATCCACTCTCGTGAGTCTGCTCTTCGTTTCTGTCTATATGACTGAATAACGCTTCGTTTCAATCTATAAATTTCATGTAAATTGCGATCTTGTCGTCAAAAATAAAAGTTTTTTAGAATTTCCATCATGTGGTTTATATTCTCTATTTGTGCACTTCTTTTGTGGAGTGCCTCCAACGTGTTGTGTAAGGTCGGTTGCCAAGAGGTCAAGGAGCGTACTGGACCCCTCAAAATGCTGATTGCAGTAGGCATGGTGATGGGCCTACATGCTGGGTATGAGATTTTCTTTGGTGGCGTAGAATTTGACCTCTCGGTTATCCTGCGTTACCTGCCTGTTTCAGCTGCTTATATTGGCTCAATGCTGATTGGCTATTTTGGTTTGCGATACATTGAGCTTTCGATTTCTTCGCCTCTCTGCTCGAGCGCTGGTGCCATCGTTGTTTTGCTCATGATGATTCGAGGTGAGCGGCCAACTCTACCGATGGGCATTGCCATTTTGCTAACCGTGCTAGGCGTTATCGGCTTGGGTATTGCGGAGTACACCGAGGATGAGGTGCTTCGCGCTGAGCGCCAAAAGGCTTCCAACCATCTCTATGCCAAGAGCGCTATTGCGATAGCCCTGCCTTTGCTTTATGCCCTCATTGATGCGCTAGGTACCTTCGGCGATTCCATCGTCCTTGACTCCTTGGGTGAGCGCCAAGCCAACGTAGCCTATGAACTCACTTTCTTGGCGACAGGCCTTGTTGTTCTGATCTATTTGTTGGCGACAGGCAAGTTCAAGTTCAATTACAAACTTGATGTGCCTAAAATTTTGGGTGCTGTGACAGAGACGGCTGGCCAGTTTGCTTATATTTTTGCCCTGGCCGCCAAGCCCCTCTATGCCGCCCCATTGATCGCCTGTTACTCCATCCTTTCTGTTGTTTGGAGTGGCATCTTTCTCAAAGAAAAGCTCAGCTGGAAACATTATGTTTCAGTGGCTCTGGCCATGGCTGGCGTCGTGCTCTTGGGTATTTTTAATCCAGACGCCTAAGCCAAAGTTTAATTCAGGGCACTAGCCCCTAGGCAGTTAAGACAATGGCTGGATTAGAGAACAGCCCGAAGGGGAGAGCAAGGACACCCCGAAGGGGCGACCCCTTCGGGGTGCCCCTTCGGGGTGCCCCTCGGGCAAGCCAACAGCCAAAGCAAATCCATGAGGTGGTGGGGGACCTCAAAGCAAAAATCAGGAAGCGGGTGAGCCAGACTTGGCTCACTCGCTTTTTTCTTGCTATGACCAGAGGAACGTGCTAGAATGCGCGAAAAGTTCATCCTTTAAGTGATCCCGCGAGGACACAAGGCAGGACGATGTCGCACCTGACGGTGCCCCATAGGCTTTGTTATATAGCAACATCGGAATCCTCTGTCCTTGCGGTGACAGAGGATTCTTTTTATGACAGCGAAAGGGGCAAAACATGAGAATCAAAGCCAAATTGATGGATGCCACCGCCATGGATCGCGCCTTGACCCGTATTGCGCATGAAATCATCGAGAAAAATCAGGGCATGAAGCAAGTCTATCTCGTAGGTATTCAGCGCCGAGGCGTTCCGATGGCTGAGCGGATCGCCGATAAGATCGAAGAGATCGAGGGTGAAAGGCCAAGTGTGGGCATGTTAGATATCACCTTTTATCGCGATGATCTGAGCTTGCTCAGCCAGAGCCCAGTGGTGAATGCCAGTCAGATTACAGGCGAAGTAGCCGAAAGAAAAATCATTTTGGTCGATGATGTGATGTACACAGGCCGCACGGTGAGAGCAGCTATTGAGGCCATCTTCCACTTGGGACGTCCAGCGGCTATTCAGCTGGCTGTCATGATTGACCGCGGCCACCGTGAACTGCCCCTTCGCCCTGATTTCGTAGGCAAGAATGTACCGACTTCACGCTCAGAATTGGTGGCAGTCAAGATGCTCGAATACGATGGAGAAGATGTTGTAGAGCTCTTGGTTGATGAGCAAAAGGAGCAAGCCTGATGGAAGCTTCTATGTCTAACGCCGACTTTTTGCATTTGCTGGGCATCGAGCAACTTAACGCCGCCCAGATCATGTCTATTCTGGATAGGGCAGCACACTATGAGTGTTTGCTGGACCATGATGCACCCCGTTTAGGGAAGGAATTAGCAGGGCGTACCGTCGCCCTGCTTTTTTATGAAAATAGTACCAGGACGCGCTGCAGCTTTGAGTTAGCGGCCAAATATCTGGGGGCACATACGACCCAGTTAACAGCTTCAGGATCCAGTGTTCAAAAAGGAGAAAGCCTACTCGACACGGTGAGGACGCTCGATCAGATGTACTGTGATTATGTGGTTATTCGCCACAGTCGTTCTGGCGTGCCGCACTATTTGGCGGCCCAGGAGGATTTGCAACTTTCGATCTTGAACGCAGGGGATGGTATGCACGAACATCCCACACAAACGTTGTTAGACCTCTATACCATGTATCGCCATTTCGGCCATCTCGAAGGCTTAAAGGTGGTGATTGTGGGCGATATTCTCCACTCGAGAGTGGCTAGAAGTCACCTTTTGGCACTGCCCATGCTAGGAGCCCAACTGACTTTTGTCGGCCCCTCGACACTTCTTCCTCGAGGTCTCAAGAACAAGCATGTCTCATTCGAACAAGATTTGACCAGAGCCTGTCAGGACGCTCATGTCATCATGACCCTCCGCCTACAGGCAGAACGACAGCGGCACGCTTACATCCCGAGTTTAGGAGAATATGCGCGCTTTTATGGCCTGAAGGAAGAACTTTTAGAAAAGGCTGCTCCAAACGCGATTTTCATGCATCCAGGACCAACTAACCATGAAGTTGAGATGCCAGGCGCTCTTCTGATGCACCCTCAAAGTCGTGTACATCCCCAAGTGAAAAAGGGGCTCCTCGTCAGAATGGCGGTTTTGAGCTTGATCGAAGAAGCCAGGCGAAATAGGGCTGCTGAAATGGCACGGTAGGCAAACAGAAACACCCTAGAGAATAGTGAAGAGAAGTTAGGGACTTTAGGAATAAGCAAGCAGGGGAGGATAAAAATGCGCAAAATATGGCTGCACGGTGCCCAGAACAGTCGTGGCGAAGTGGTGGACCTTTACATAGCAGAAGGGCGCTTGCTTTCAAAGGAGCAAGCCTTCGATCTGGGCTTTTGGACCCAGGACAAAGCATTGGCTGAAGATGTGAGCGTTATTGAGGCCAATGGCAAGTTGCTTTTGCCAGGCTTAATCGATGCCCACGTTCATCTGCGCGATCCAGGCCAGACCCAGAAAGAGGACATCAAGAGTGGTACACGGGCGGCTGCACGAGGTGGCGTTACATCCGTTTTGTGCATGCCCAACACTCGGCCTGTCATTGATGATGTTACGGTGCTGCGCTATGTCATGGACAAGGCCAAGAGAGAAGCTTTGGTGAATGTATTCCCTATTGCCGCGGCAACCAAAGGCCAGCAGGGCGAGCTTTTGACTGATATGGGCAAACTCAAAGAAGCGGGAGCTGTTGCGGTTTCAGATGACGGTGTTCCCGTCGCCACCGCAGCTATGATGCAGCGAACGATGAGCTATGCCAGTGACTTTGACTTGCCCGTTATCGACCACTGTGAGGAAATGACGTTAGCGGAAGGTGGCGTCATGAATGAAGGGGAAACCTCTGCCAAGCTCGGTGTTCAAGGTATACCCTCGATTGCAGAAGACATCATCGTGGCGCGGGATATTCTCCTAGCTGAATATTTGGACTGCCCTGTACACCTCGCGCATATTTCGACTGCTCGTTCTGTTCAACTCATTCGAGAGGCGAAGGCAAGAGGGGTCAAAGTCACAGCAGAAACGTGCCCACACTATTGGGTGCTGACAGATGAGGCCTGCGACGCTTACAACACATTAGCGCGCGTTAATCCACCTCTGCGCCAAAAAGAAGACCAAGAGGCGATCGTAGCAGGCCTCCAGGATGGAACGCTAGATTTGATTGTGACAGATCACGCCCCCCATCATGTCAGCGACAAAGAAGTACCTTTTGAGGAGGCCAAAAATGGCATGATTGGGCTTGAGACGGCCTGGGCGCTTGTCTATACCTATCTTGTGAAGACTGGCAAGCTCACACTCGAACAAGTCGAAAAGGCCTTCTGTCGCCGACCAGCTGAGATCTTCCACTTGCAGCGTGGGACTTTGGCAGAGGGTGAAGTGGCCGACCTGATCTTAGTCGATCTTGAAGAAACTTGGACTATTGATCGTTTTAAGATGGCGAGCAGCTCCAACAATTCCCCCTATCACCAATGCTCTGTCCAAAGTCGAGTCCATCTGACTATGGTGGCAGGTGACATTGTCTATTTGCGCTCCGAAGACGAAGCCTTTTTGGCTGGTCAAGCAGCAAGTCTGCAAGGCAGCCAAAAGGCCTACCGCCTCGAACTCTAAAACTAAAAGCAGATTTGGATACGAGAAAGGACAAGAAGATGCAAAGCTTTGCCGCACGTGTTTTAGAAAAGACTCGCCAACTCGATAACCCGACGGTTTTGGGATTGGATCCAGATTTCGGATTGATGCCGATAGACTTTTTGGAAGAGACGGCAAGTAGCCTGGGACTTCATTGGCCAGAAGCTGCGAAAGAAGCGCGCTTTGTGGAAGAGGCCATCTACCGCTATAACGCCGCCCTGATTGCAGCTACATCTGATTTGATTGCAGCCGTGAAACCTCAGCTGGCCTACTATGAGATGGGAGGTGAAGCAGGCTTGCGAGCCCTCAAAAGAACCATCGACTGTGCGAAAAAAGCGGGGCAATTGGTCATCCTAGACGGCAAGCGCAATGACATCGGCAAGACGAGCACGGCTTATGCTGAGGCCTGGCTGACAGGGGATATGGGGGGCGACGCCTTAACGATCAATGGCTATTTAGGCATAGATGGTGTCAAACCTTTTTTGGATCTGTGCACAAAAGAAGGCAAGGGTGTTTTCTGCCTCGTTCGCACCTCCAATGCTTCTGCAGGTGATTTGCAGGATCTTAAACTCGAAGATGGCCGTCGGGTTTACGAAGCGATGGCCGACTTATTGGAACAGTGGAGTCAAGACTTATTCGACGAAAATTGTCCTTATAGCCCAGTGGGGGCAGTCGTCGGGGCAACATGGCCAGAACAGGCCAAAACTTTGCGTCAGCGCATGCCCCACGCCCTGATCCTTGTGCCTGGCTACGGAGCGCAGGGTGCCACAGCCGATGATTGTATGGCTTCTTTTGATGCAAGAGGTGAGGGCGCCCTAGTCAATGCTTCGCGCAGCCTTATGTATGCGTGGAAGAAAGCAGAGCAGAAGGACTTCGCCGAAGCTTGTCGCCAAGAGGCCCTGAAGATGCGGGATGCTTTGCGCCAGGCAAGGGATAAGCATCTAGCTCAATGAAGGGTGCGAAATAAGGGAAATTAGACAACTGCCTGTGTGACTTTGAGCTGAAGTCTTTGGAGAGTCTACAGTTTACAGGTGAGTTTCGCTATACTGCAGGTAAGTATGTGGGTTGTCCAGGGATGGCTTGGATAATTCATGAGCGAAAGAAGGAGATCCAATGATTCAAATTAAGGGTGAGAGCATCCCAAACATGCCCTGGCAGGAGCGACCTGAGGGTTGTGACCACGTTTTGTGGCGTTATGAGCATAATCCTGTTATCCCACGCAATCTGATTGCGATCAGTAACTCTATTTTCAACAGCGCCGTTGTACCCTTTGGCGATGGCTTTGCAGGTGTTTTCCGCTGTGACAACAAGGCTAGAGAGATGAATATCCACGCTGGTTTCAGCAAGGATGGTATCAACTGGGAGATTGAGCCAGAGCCTCTGACCTTTGTGGGCGTTGATGATGCCATCACGAAGCTTGAGTACCGCTATGATCCTCGTGTTGTGAACATTGATGGACGCTATTGGATCACATGGTGCAATGGCTATCACGGACCGACCATTGGTGTGGGCTATACCGATGACTTTAAGACCTTCTATCAGGTTGAGAATGCTTACTTGCCCTATAACCGCAATGGCGTTCTCTTCCCACGCAAGATCAACGGTAACTACATGATGTTATCTAGACCTAGCGATACGGGCCATACGCCCTTCGGCGACATCTTCATCTCACAGAGCCCTGACATGATTTATTGGGGCAAGCATCGCCACCTTTTCTCGCCAGCAGGTGGTTGGCAATCCAAAAAAGTGGGTGCTGGTCCTATTCCGATTGAAACATCTGAGGGATGGCTGCTGATCTACCACGGCGTGCTCAATTCCTGCAACGGTTTTGTTTATGCCTTTGGCGCAGCTCTTTTGGATCTTGAAGAACCCTGGAAGTGCCTGTACCGCTCCGAAGATTATCTGCTGACGCCAGAAACTTATTATGAGTGTGTGGGCGATGTCCCGAACGTCGCCTTCCCTTGCGCCGCTCTTTGCGACAAAGACACAGGGCGCTTGGCCATTTATTATGGCTGTGCAGATACGGTGACAGGTTTGGCCTTCTGTAAGGTGGACGAACTGATTGAGTGGCTGAAGACGCACAGCTACGAGGGACGAGCTGGCAAGGCTTGATCGCATCCTGCGTCTTTCGACCAAGATGAGTGCAGAATAGACGGCTTCGGCCGTCTATTCTTTAGCTGATAACAATGGATCAAATAGGGGGGGAGATCGTTTGAGTCATAAAAAGCAAGGCTGTGATAGCCAAGATCCGCGATTGCACTACGAAGGGAAAGTTTTAGAACGTCTTGAACTTAACCGCTTTGGTGCTGTTGGCTTGTGGATAAGTGCCTCACCAGCCATGTTGGCTACGAAGGCTGGTCAGTTTGTGATGCTAGAGCCCAAGCACAAGCTCCTAAGACGCCCACTGGCGATCAGCTTGATCGACCCTGAACGTCAAGCCTTTTTAGTTGGTATGGAGGCGAGAGGGGCGGGTATTGCTGAGTTGCAAGCCCTCCAAGTTGGCGATTTTGTTGATGTCTTAGGGCCATTGGGTCAGCCTTATCGCTTTGCTGGTTTTGGCCACCTCATTGCTATCGGTGGAGGAACAGGGGTCTATCCCATGCTGCCTTTGCTACACCAAGCTCGGCAGGCCAGGCTACAGACGACAGCCATTCTTGGCTATCGCGAAGCCGATCGTCAGGTGCTGACGGATCTATTTCAGCAGGAGGCCGACAGTGTTCTCCTTTGTTCAGATATGGGC
>JAEZYR010000044.1 GCA_023442635.1 Bacillota bacterium
TCTGCGATTAGATCCTGGCTGGGCTTCTCGGCTTCGGGCAACACCTGCTGAAAAGCAGCTGTGTGCTGCTGCGGCGAAGCAGGTGACAGCTGCTGAGAAGCAGGTGACAGCTGCTGAGAAGCAGGTGACAGCTGCTGAGAAGCAGGTGTGGGCTTCGGTGAGGCCTTGGGATTTTGCCTGTGCAAGTCATTCATGGCTTTCTCGTAACCCTGAGTCAGCAATGCCTGCACGCAGTTGGCCGCGCGCTGAAAACTCGCTTGCATGGTCTTTTCCGTCGCCTGACCACTGGCTGGAATAGCGGCCAAGACATAGTCCACAATGTCGCGCTCCTTGGGCTGTGGGCCAATGCCGACGCGCAAGCGGCCGAAGGCCTGGCTTTGGAGATGCTGCACAATCGACTGCATACCGCGATGGCTGCCAGCTCCCCCTTGGGCTCGAAGGCGCAGGTGGCCACAGTCTAAGTCAATGTCGTCATAGATGACCAAAACCCGCTCAGGCGGTATTTTGTAATACTGCATGGCGGCCGCCACACTGCGCCCACTCTCATTCATATAGGTCAAGGGCTTCAGCAAAACACAAGGCACCCCATTCAGGCGAGCTTCGGCGAGCTGTCCTTCACAGCGCAAGCGGCGAATCTGAAGGCCTGCTTGCTTGGCTATTTCATCCAGCACCAAAAAGCCGCAATTGTGCCAGGTATTCTCATAGCGAGGCCCGGGGTTACCCAAGCCCACAATAAGCCAGCGCTCATTATTTTCGTTTGATTCTTGTCGATGCCATCTCATATCTCATGCCTTTTCTTTGCTTGCCTAGATAGGCTAGCTTGCCTAAGTTCTGGGCGCTTCTCGTATCCGCTCCTAGGTGGGGTCAACACGGCCAGTTCTTCTCAATTTTCGCGCAAGAGCCGCTGGCGCACCCACTCGTGCTGGTTCTCTTGGCGCTGACGGGCGATCGCCAGGGCTAGGGGCGGAACATCTTCGGTGATGACGCTGAGCGAGCCGACGACAGCTTGGTCGCCAATATGGACAGGGGCTAGCAGACTGCTTTGAGAACCCAGAACGACCATCGAGCCTAAGACAGTTCTAGCCGATTGGCCGTTCAGCTTGCGGTTGACGGTATTGCAGCCAGCCCCGATACGACAATCGCTGCCGACTTCGACATCGACCAGCCGCGCATGGGCTTCGACTTCCACCCTGGCGCCCAACTGGCAGTTGGCCAAATGGCAGCCAGCCGCCAAGAGGCAGTCATCTTGCAATTCTGTACCTGCTTGTAGGTAGCTGTTGGGGCCTATTTGGCAATTGGCCCCGATCTCGCTGTCTTCGATCACGGTGTGGGGTGCAATGGAGCTGCCTTGGCCTATCTTCGTCTGGTAAATCTGAGCCCCCGAACAGATACGCACATCTTCGCCGATCTGAACATCGCCCCGTAAAATGACATGAGGCTCAATGACCGTATCTCGTCCGACTTGAATATCCCCCTCAAAAAGGGAGCTTTCGGGCTGCTGAATTTCAACGCCCTCCGCCATCAGGCGCTCGGCCTGGCGCCAGCTCAACAGGCGTTGTGCCATCGAAAAATCGGCCAAACTGCGAATGTGGCGCACTTCGTCAAGGGGTATATCTAAGGTCGCAACCTGTCGGCCAACAGCGCGCAAAATGGGGAAGGTCTGCGTCAGATCCAAGCGCCCATCCGCTGGATTTTGGGAACCCAATTGCCCCAAAGCCGACAGCAGCATGGGCGTGCGGAAAATAAAGATACCGCTGCTCACGGGGCGTTGGCGACTAACCGCCCGATCGTCCGCCACTAAAGAAGCTGCGCCAGGCAGCCTGGGCTTGAGCCCAAAGGGAGCGTTCGCAGACTCGCTGCCCTCAGCCTCAGTCGGGCTCAGCTCTATTTTGTGAAGCTCGGCGCGATGGACGGCCAAGACTTCGCCTGCGGCATCGTATTCCACCCAATCTAGAGGGGCACCGAGTGGCGCCTGAGCCGTCAAAAGCAGGGCGTCCAAAGCCTTTTCGGACATGACCCGAATGGCCTGTTGCAAGGTTTCGGGGCGCACAAGTGGGTTATCCCCTGGCAAGATCAGGGTTAAGCCATCTCGGCTTTCCAAAAAACTGGTCACTTGCAAAACCGCATGGCCTGTACCGCGTCGCTCTTCTTGGAGGACGTAGGCCATATCTTCACCTAGAGCCTTGCGGACTTGCTCTTGATGTTCACCGACCACACAAGCTACATCTCGAACGCCCAGCTGAGCCAGCGTCTTTCGCAAAACACCTAGAACCGTTGAGCCAGCGAGCTTTCTGGCATGCAGGGCCTGTTTGGAATGAAGGGCGGCGCAATCTTGAGCCGCCAAAATGACAGCGCACAGGTTCATGAAATCCCTTTCGGTCGAATCTCTAAGTGACAAGCAGGAAAAAAGGCGTCAGAATGCCTCATCCTGCCGTCTTTGCTTTCTTTTTATGGTGTTTTTAGTATAGCTCATCAGCCGTTTTTTGCTGGCTCATCCGTCGCCCGGCAGCAGCCCTTTGGCTAGGGCTCTAAGCTTGCCTGACTTCCTGGCTTTTCCTGCCTGTTTGCTGCGCCCGAGCTTAGGGAAAAAGCCCCTTCTATGCTCGAGGGCTGAACGCCGCTTGGCTTTGGGATAAGCGCCTGTTTGGCTCAAGGACAAAAAGAGACAAAAAGCGCAGTTTTGGCACAAAAAAAGCAAGCGCCAAAGCCTCATCAACCATCAAACTAGGCCTATGTTGCCTCGCCTGTCCTACCTCAACTTCACTAGCGCATCACCCTTCTGGCTCGTCTTTTATTTCGGCCTCCACCTGGGCTTTGTATTGGCTGCGGTCTTGAGTGACTGGCGGTGTTCCTATGTGCCCGACCGCTACCTCTTCGGGCAACTGCTGAGCCTCTTGCCCCTGCTTGTGTGGCAAAAGGACCTGCAGACAGCCTTCAGCCATTTGGGGACGCAAGCCCTGGGCGCTCTGCTCTGCTGGCTGCCCTTCGCTTTGCTCTACCTGAGTCAACAGAGTCTAGGCGGAGCGGATGTCAAATGGGCCGCCCTCTGTGGTTTAGCCCTCGGCTACGAAAAGGGGCTCATCAGCCTCATCATTAGCTTGAGTCTGGCTTGTCTTTGGCACGGCCTGCGCTGTCTTTTCGCCCAGCAGAAGCCCATCAAGCAGGGTGGCGCAAGGCTCCAAGGCTTCAAACACTGTCTCGTTCGGCATCACTTCCCCCTGTTTCCTTGGTTGGCTGCCAGCTATCTGCCCCTTTTGCTGCTGCAAAGCTTGCAACAGCTAGGCTAAAAAATGCCGCTATACTAGGTAGAATCAATCTCTCCGAAAGGGGCTGCCTATGTCCAATTCTTCCCAGCAAAAGTTCAAGCAGCAGGCGCGTGCAACGGCCGAAGACCTCCTCCAATTCATCCACTCTGGTGTGAGTCCTTGGCATGCAGTCGCCGAAATGGAACGCCGCCTCCAGGCGGTCGGCTTCAAAGCCTTTCAGCCTGGCGAAAGCCTCAAAGCTGGCGATCGCCGTTATCTCCAGACCTACGGAGCCGCCTTGCTCGCCGTCATCATCGGCCAAAACAGCCCTAAGCCGGCTTGGCACATTGTCGGCGCACACACCGATTCACCAGCCCTCCGCCTGAAAGAAAAGGCCCTGCGCCCGTCGCAAGGCGTCGACCGTCTCGCTACCGAAGTCTACGGCGGCCCCTTGCTCAGCACCTGGTTTGATCGGCCGTTGGCCTTGGCTGGCCGTCTCTGGCTGCGCTCAGCTGGGCAACATCAGCCTAAGCCTGTGCTCTTCCGGCAAAGCGCGGCGCCTTTTGTCTTGCCGAGTCTAGCCATCCACATGATCCGCGGCGACAAAGACAGCTCGCCCATCGATCGCCATCTCCACCTTTTGCCCTTTTTGGGACAAGAGAAGCCTGAGCGCGACCTCAAGGCCTGGCTCGCTGCTCAGCAGGGTCTCGCGAGTGAAGACATCCTGGCCTGGGATCTCTTTTTCCACGATCCCGAAAAGGGGCAATTCTGGGGTGAAGATGAGGCCTATCTGCTCTCTTCTCGTCTGGACAACCTGGCCAGCTGTCACGCTGGGCTTCTGGCCTTGCTTGAGCTCGCCCAAAAGTTGGACGAGGGACACGAACTCCCCCAAAAACACGCCGTGCTCTTTTGCAGCAACCACGAAGAAGTCGGCAGCTTGAGTAAGCAGGGCGCCAGAGCCCCGATCCTGCGCGATGGCCTCGAAGAAATCTCTATCGCGGCTGGCTATACGCGCTCGGAGTTCTTGGCGAGCTTCAGGG
>JAEZYR010000113.1 GCA_023442635.1 Bacillota bacterium
GTATAAAGTTACAAAAAATTTTTAGTTCTTATGTCTAATTCACAAGGGGTTCAAATTCTGTTTTTATTGCAAACGTACAAGACATGTCTTTTGCCATTCGGCAAGCGTTTCCCAAAATAAATTACACAATTTCTTATAGTTTTTCGGATGAATGCCGTCGCTCAGCATTCCTTCTTCTTTGGCGTATTGATCCCATGGAACGATGTGCAAGCGATGATCTTCTGCTGCCACCTTGCTCAATATGCGGTTCTCTTCGTGCTTATCTTGCTTTTGAGTATACATGCTCAACCAAAAAACATGAGCCTCTTTTTTGATCGAGCTCATCAACACGCGCACCTGCTCTTCATCAAGGTGCCCATTCGTACCCGCTGAAATAAAAAGCAGATCCTCACCCTGATAAAGGCGAGCTAGCTGATCGAGTACCCAGGCCATATCTCGCCCTACCTCAGCACTTTTGGTCTGCTGCGGCAGCGGATCCAGCAAACCCGCGCGAATCATTCCTACCATCAAGCTATCGCCAATAGCGAGCACACGCGTATTCTCTAGGCTGCGCTGAGCCCAATAAGGATCTCCTGCTCTTTCTGTCGAATCCGTCAGTCGCGTTCGGGGCAAGGCATCTTTTCTCCCCTCTCTCAGTCGCTGACCTAGCTGAGTCTGTAGCTGAAACGAACTTGTCGTAGGCTCATGTTGCTTGGCTTGGTGCTTCTGACAGCTAAGCGAACTCAAAAGCAAAGCGAGCAACATTATCGCAAGTTTGTCTTTTTTGCTCATATTACAGGCCTGTATAGATCTGTTCTAAGCGCCTCGCCAATTCATGGATGTCATAGCCAGCTCTGCGAATCTCTTCTGTTGTGTCTCGCCTTTGGCTCTTGGCGAGTTTTTGGGCTTCTTGAGCCCAAACATGTTCCCCTTCTTCCAAGCTCAAAAAATGAAGTTCAGGAATGACTTTGACTTCAGCTGACACGCGATCTGAAACAAGACAGGGCAAAGCAGCAGCTTGAGCCTCAACCAATGAGACAGGTAAACCTTCATAGAGGGAAGGCATACAAAAGAGGTCAGCAGCCTGCAAGAGTGCTGATACATCCGAACGCACACCCAAGAAATGAACCACGTCATCAAGGCCAAGCTCCGTGCAAAGCGTCCGAAGCTTAGACTCATCTTCGCCCTGACCGACCAAGAGCAAGTGTGCGTGAGAATCCTCTTCGTGTATAAATTTGAAGGCTCGCAACATAAAGCTCTGATTTTTGACTCGCGTCAAACGTGCCACGCTCAAATAAACACGAGCTTCGCTTAGCCCCAATTCTTCTCGCTTCTTGCCTCGAAGTTCTGCATCAAAACAAAAATGCTCCGTGGCAACAGCGTTTGATATGACCTGGAATGAACGATTGCCATACATCCACTGCCCTGCTGCCTCAGAACAAGCCAGATGCCAATCTGCCAAGTGATAAAGCGGCAAGCGATAGAGCTTATGCAAAAAGGCTCGATCGGAATTCGTGTTGTGTGAATGGGCAATCAGCTGCTTGGCGCCTGCTCTTTTGGCAGCCCAAAGTTCATGCCACATCGTCGCATTTCCGTAATGCCGATGTACAGTTTGCCAAGCCCCATCCTGTATGCACTGTTTAATAGCACGGTAGCTTTTGAAAATGCCCTCGTGCTTGCTCGGGGCATGATAGATGCGCCCGCCCAATCTCAGAATCTCTTCGTCGTAATCCCCAACGCCAGGTTCTAGACAAAGAAAATCAAACTGTACCTTATCGCGATCAATAGCCCGATAGACATTCATAATGAAGGTCTCTTGACCTGCTCGATTCATCTTAGGAACGATGTGCAAAACCCGATAGGGCTCCGTCTTTTCAAAATCTAAGGCTTTGCTCATATCAGTCACCTCTAGAAATCTTAAGCATGTCAGCTAGCAGGCAGACTACTTAGGCCAACAGATTCAAAGCAGTTTCGCAAATACGCTCTACATCAGCATCTGATAGCAAAGTACGTAGGGGCAGTGTCACTTCATTACCTTCTTATCTATTCATCTGGCTCAGATTAGAATCTGGGTCTTGTTGTTCTGTGTCTTGCTTACGTTCAAGAGCGGTCTGAACTTCTTCGGAAGCTCTTTTTTGGTCTTGCTCGTGCTGAGCTGAGCGCAGTTCATAAGCTTGGTCTGGATTTTCTTCGCCATCCCATTTCTTGATCTGTGCGCGATAACTGGGCAAGGCTTTGACCAAGGCTTTTTTGACCTCTGCTGCATTGGCATTGCAATAGGGTCTAAGTTCTTCGAGCATTTGCCAAAGGCGCTCAGGTTCATGCTGTATAGAGCTACAAACAAAGATATCACGATTATCCGTCTTAAGCGTTTCTTCTTCAGAAAGTTGCAGCTCCTCATAAAGTTTTTCGCCTGGACGTAAACCTGTAAATGTAATCGGGATATCTTGATAAGGCACGTATCCCGATAGACGAATGAGATTCTCTGCTAAATCAAGGATTTTGACAGGTTCCCCCATGTTCAGGATATAAATCTCCCCACCTCGTGCCATAGACGCTGCTTGAAGAACCAGGCGAGCGGCTTCGGGAATCGTCATAAAGAAACGCACGATATCTGGATGCGTAACCGTAACAGGCCCCCCAGCGGCAATCTGCCGTCTAAAAGTCAATACAACAGATCCATTGCTGCCCAAGACATTGCCAAAACGCACCACCGCAAAACGCGTTTCTGACTTTTTGAACAGGCCTTGCACCAAGGATTCAGCTAGGCGCTTACTAGCTCCCATCGCACTGCTGGCATTGACAGCCTTGTCCGTAGATATCATGACGAAGCGTTTGGCCTTGTAGCGATCTGCTGCCTGCGCCACATTGAGAGTGCCAAAAACATTGTTTTTGAGAGCTTCTCCTGGGCAATCTTCCATGAGTGGAACATGCTTGTGGGCTGCCGCATGGAAGACAACCGAAGGACGATAACGAGAAAAGACTCTGTCTAGGCGGTCTTCATCTCGGATAGAACCGATCTCGATAGCGATATCAATCTTGCCACGATAGAGCTCCAGCAGCTCATTCTTGAGATCAAAGACAGCATTTTCGTAAATGTCGTACAAAATAATCCGTTTGGGCTCATAGAGTGCGATTTGCCGACACAATTCTGAGCCGATCGAACCACCGCCACCCGTAACCAAGACGTTTTGGTCCTTGATGTAAGCTGCAATCGCGTCATTGTCGAGATGAATTTCTTTGCGTGCTAAGAGATCTTCCAGACGAATTTCTCGCAAGATAAGTGGGGTATCACCATTGAGCAGGAGGTCATTAAAGTCCTGAGTCGTTTTGACCTGGCATCCCGTACTCATACACAGTTCCAATAAAGAACGTCGACTTTCGCCCCCTAAGGTCGGAATCGCCACGACAATATCGTCAATCAACGCATCGCGACATACCCGAGCCAGCTGATCACGCCCACCTTCGACTCGAATACCATGAATGCGCTTTCCCCACTTGCTGGGATCGTCGTCAATACAAGCAATAGGTCGCCCAAGGTGAAGGCGGTCATCTTGCATGCGCGCAATCACAATGCTCCCCATAAAACCAGCTCCGACAATGAGGACGCGACGCTCGGACTGCCCCATAACAGAGCTTCCACGTCGAGTTGCTCCCCTCCTCCTGAGCAAGCGCGGCGCGATATGAAGGGCAAAGCGTACAGCTCCACATAGCAAAAACAAGATGAGCCAGGCAAAAACATACATGGTATAGCGCATCCGATTGTTGATCAAAACTGAGACAACAAAGGCGGACAGCGTGCTGGCTAAAGTCACAGCGGCAATCTGGAGCATCTCTCGTGAACCCGAGTATTCCCAAAGCGATGAGTACATGCCACCTAGTCCAAAAACCAGCAAGGAAAGAAGTGTGATCGCTAAGATCGTCGTCCAATGCAGGGGATCAAAAAGGACACCAGAGGCTTGAGGAATGGATTCGAAAACCAAGGAAACGAAGAAATAGGTAAACAGAATACACAATGTATCCGCCAAAATAAGAAGGGCTAAACGCAACCCATCTTCCCAGCTTGCTAGGGGTTTGAATTTCATACCGAGCGAGCCTCCTTTTCAAAGCTCATTCTAACACTTAGCTGCTCAGCCCTAAGGGGTGCTTGGGCAGCATCTGTTCCTTTCTCGTCTTTCGTATATTTCGTCACTTTAGGCACGGATGGGAGAGCCCATGCTAAGGCAACAAAGGGCGCAAACGCTCTAAAGTCAAATGCATTCGTAGCCAAACAAGCAAAGAAAATCGCTGGTAATAAAAAGAGCGTCAGCAGACTTCGCTGCCTAAGTGCTTGGATAAAAATCCAGGTATAAGCCACAAGGTAAAGGACAAAGGCCAAAAGACCACCATTATGCAAGACACTGGCTAACTGGCTATCCCCCAAAAACTCCTGAGCAATAGGGAGAAAACCAACGCCTACCCATTTAGATTGTTTCCAAATCTCCAGGGCGCTGTCTGTTATACCTGATGTAACCGTATCAACGACAGCAGGATCTAAAGGAACAACTAGATCTAGTGGTGTTTCGCGGTAGCGTGTCTGTAAAACATAAAAGGGTTTCAAAATAAAACCATAGTAGTAATGTCTGGCACCTACTTGGTCGGCTGGGAGCGTAAACCAGGCCAACGTATAGGCGACAACCAAAATAAGCAGTACAGGAACGGCCCAAGTCCAACAATTGCGGTAGCTGCCTCTTTCTGTATAGGCCCTATCCGATCGATGACGCTTGCTGGCAAGCCACAAGATAACGGGCAGCAAGGTCATGGCATATAAATAGATTATGGGGAAGCCGATGATGACGGTCTTTGAGAAGGCAAAAATCCCCAAGTGCGCTAGCAACAAAATGCCGGCTAAGAGAGCAAGACCTATCCGATCTCGCCAAATAAAAGACGTCCTCTGTTTTATGGGTTCATGGTACATCCGCTCAACAAAATAAGCCAAAATGATAGCAAAAAAGTACAGCAATACAACGCCGAGCACACTGGGGGAATAGTGCGCTCCGAAGCTGCGCTCAAAGCGCTCAACAGCTTTCATCGCTAAAAAGGGAGCTTGTTGGTCTGGCGTTTGATAAAGCTGCGTACTAACCAGGTAGCTACTCGCAAAATCAATTCTTTGCCAGTATGCAAAAATAGCTGAGACAGCCAGATAGATGCCTCCCGTCCAGGCTAGGATCGGCCATAGCTCTCTTGGTGATCGTTTTCTAAACAAATAGATGAAGGCAAATGTCAACGCAAAAATGTTGATCTGACCTAGGTAAGCTCTTAGGTAAGCTGAGACTGGAGCTCGTCCATGCAAGAGGGCTCCCAGAGTCGCCAACAAAAGATAGCTAGCAAAAAGAAGGCTATAAAGGCCAAGGGGTTTCTTCCAATGTAAGTGTCGCCACCAAGCTCGCCCTTCTTGTATCCATTCGCGCAATAAATAGAAAAAGAAAAGCAAGGTTAACAAATAACTCGGATTGACCTTCGAGCCAGAGGGGAAAACCCATACAGGTGCCAAAAAAGCATAGAGGGCAGCCATAATCAGCGCACTTGAATCGTGCTTACGCCACAGCGCCCAGCCTATCGCTACAAGCCAGACCATAATCACAAAATCATTGATCAAAAACATAAAGATCTCCCCGTATACGCTCCAAATGCTCAATGTTGACGGCGAGCACGACTGAGAATCTGCTGCAAGTCGTTTCGGAGCAAAAAGATAGCGAGCATCACGCAAAGCACAATATTCACACTTGTCCACATCCAATCCGGATGCCTAAAGTAAATCCACGAGCTCAGGGTCAATGTCAGCGCTAAGACGGCGACCAGACGTGCCTGTATAGCAATCCGCACAGAAGACTGGATTAAGCAGAAGCGGTAGATCAAAGTCGCCAAGAAACCTGCTGCTAAGGCTAAGTTACAAGCTTGTAGGCCTATGACAGGATAAAGGCCTAGCATGACCAAAACGTTGACAGTTGTCCCCAAAATAGTCGAATAAAAAAGCTGTCCCGTACGTTTTTCGGCACTAAAAAGATGACCTAAGAAAGTTGAAAGCGCAGATAAAACGATAGCAAGGAGGGTAAGCGGGATGAGCTTTCTCGTCTCTTCCCCATAGTGTCTAGGATCCAGCAGCAAACTAGCAATGATACGGGCGCTGGGCAATAAGCAAAGCATACCAGCCCCTAGAATGCGAATGTAGTGATCAAAGGTGCGCGTATAGTAAGTCGCCCTCCCCTCATCACTAGCTACCGAAAAAGCGGTTTCTTGCCAAGCCAGGCTAAACACAGTGATAAATAGATTGATGAACATCCCCATGCGATTTGCTGCGCTCAACTGACTTAAGCCCACAGGGTCACCATATCGAGAAATGTAGAGCTCGTTAAACTTGCTCAAAGCAAAAAAGGCACCTGCATTGATGGCTAAGGGAAAACAAAAGCGAGCCAGTGCAAAACGCTTGGATATAAGCGCTCGCTGTCTGAGCAGTGAGGCTTCTCGATCCAGCTTTTTGTCTTCTCGCCTACGTTTTTGCCAGATTTTAAAATTTTTGCGAAAAATCCCTGTCTGCCATTCATAGATCGCAACAGAAGTCACTGCTGCAAAAATGGGTGACCAGATCATCGATTTTCCACCCATTTTGAGCACAGTTAAGCAAAAAATTTGAGAAAGGCCTAAGACAAGGGAAGAAAGCATCCCTGTAATGGCAAACAAACGACTATACCCTAAGCCGCGACTAGAGAATTGATAAAGATAGTCAAACAATGTACAGGCACCCATGAGAACCATGAGGCCGAAAAGTTCGAGACTTTGGTTAAAACTCAGAACTGCAAAAAGAAGAATGAAAAAGAAGGGCGCTAGGAACAAGCACATAAAAAGCGCATCCCCAAAGATGCTCACTTTTTCTTCTTCTCGCTCGTCGTACATGAAACGCAGCACACCACTCCAGCATTCAAAGAAAGCAATCGAAACGAGCTGGGGCAACAGCGAACTAAGCAAAGCATACTGGCCATAGTCCCGCGGCTCAATAAAGCCAGTTTGCAAGCGAGTCAGGACTAAGGTAATGAGCTTGGTCGCAACATTACCGATTAGGTAGATGAGCATTCGCTGCAGGAGTGCGCGATTTTGACTACGATGCCCCTCGTTCATAGGCTACTACTCAGGCGGGTTCGCTTTCCTGATTCTCTTTCTGAAGAGATTCTGGCTTAGGCTGAGCTAAGACTTCCTGATAGGACAAGATAGCCTCTTGCCAAAAATTTTCATCAAGCTTAAAAGAGCGGAGGCGATGGCCACAGCGTTTATCCTCTGGGGGAAGCTTTTGCCAATCACCAAATAAGGACTCTAGTTGCGCTTCAGCATTTTCAGGTCCAGGAATCATCAGACCTTCAAAAGACAAAGCTGAGCCCGTGAAGAGTCCAGTCCTCAAAACATATGAAGAATCCAAATCAGCTGCTGCACCTGGAAAAGCCATGTAAGCTTCTGAAAGCTGACCCTCATATTGCGTCATGGCTTTCAGGCAGCGCTGCCACAATCGATTCAAGGGGCCGCGGCTGCGCCATTGATAAACAGCCTGTAGAAGACGATTGGAACTACAATAAGCATCCAGTCGAACTCGAATAGGGAAATAAGTCAGCAAATACCGCAACTTTTGCCAACGTCTCTGCCAGGCTGCATCGGGTGCCACATCCAGCGGAAAAATATCTAAGAAAACGCCATACTGTCCCTCTTCGTAGCGGCGTTTTTGCTCTTCTGGAGAC
>JAEZYR010000013.1 GCA_023442635.1 Bacillota bacterium
GCCTCGTCGACTTCGACTTCGGGCGCCCAACGCTCGTGTTCTTCGGGCTCGCTGACATCATGGCCATGGCGCCAATAGTGGGGGGTAAAGTGCTGGTCGCGGCAGCCATAGCTGTACCAATAGCGAAAGCCGTGGCGGCGATGAGGGGGCGTAAAAGCATCCCAGACGCGGCCGTCCTTGCGCCGACCTTCTAAATAAGGGAGGTCCGCTTCACGGGGGGCGTCTAGGTGCCACTTGCCAATGTAAGCGCAGTCATAACCAGCTTCGCTGAGAACGTCAGAAAGGCAACGGGTGTGTCGGCCTAGGCGGATATCAAACTCAGCGGTCAAGCTGTTCGAGTTGCCAGTTACGCCATTAGACTCTGGGTACTGACCAGAGAAAAAGGCGGCGCGCCAGGGGCTACAGACCGGGAAAGTTGAATAGCAGGCTTCTAGACGCAGACTCTCAGAAGCCAGGCGGTCGAGGTTGGGCGTTAAGACTGGGTCTTCTTGGCGATAGCCGAGGGATCGACGGCGAAATTCATCGGGCTGAAAGATCAGGATATTGGGTTGCTTTGGACTGGACATCGTTTCCCCCTTGTTTGGCTGGCCGACTTTTGGCCTTTTGTTCTTACCATAGCACACAAGCCGAAAGCACGCCCTAAAGGGGCATCCCAGAGGGGCACCCCAAAGGGACACCCCAGGGGGCATCCCAGAGGGACGCCCCCTGGGGCAATAGATAGCCTAGCGCTGACAGGCTAGCTTATAGGCTATAATGGCCACGTTTTGGGCAGGCGCTGATCCTTAGAGAGGCATGCTTGTCCCCAGACCTACCGAGGAGAACTTCGATATGCGCATCATTATTATGGCGGCGATGGATTCTGAGATAGCCGCGATCTTGCCCCTGCTAGAAGCCATGAGCGAACGGCAATATGCCAGAGCCAGCCTGTACTATGGGCAGTATCAAGGCCATGAGTTTCTCGTTGCCAATAGCGGCATCGGCACGGTCAACGCCGCCCGCCTGACCCAGCTGGCCATCGACAAGTTCTGCCCAGATGCCCTCCTGCATATTGGCATTGGTGGCGCTCTCTTGCCTGAAATGCAGTTGGGCGAAATCGTGTTGGGAGCTGAGATCTGCTACCACGATATGCAAGAAGATGTTCTTGAGGCCTATGAGCCCTACCGCAGCCGTTTTGCCAGTGATGCCACTCTGCTCGAAGCCGCCCAAGCCATGCTTGAAGAAATTCGCCAAGTCGAGCACAGGGCGCTGACTTATCGGGTGGGTGGCATTGCGACAGGCAACCACTTTGTGCAAGGCACGGCTATGCGCGATGACATCCAGGCGCGCACAGGAGCGGCCATCGTCGACATGGAGTCGGCTGCCGTGGCGCAGGTGGCTTGCCTTAACGATGTGCCTTGTCTCGTCATACGATCGGTTTCCGACTTTGCCGACGAAGGGGCGGAAGAAACCTACGAAAAGCAAGAAATCAGCAGCGCAGAACTGGCCGCCCACTTGGTGAGGGACCTTGTGTCGCGCCTATAAGGCAGACGATAGACCAGACCCAAAGCGCCAGGCAAAGTGCCGCAAAGCAAAGGCCGCCCAGACGAGCGGCCTTTTTGTAGTAGATTCTAGCCCTTGCTTTGCCCCTGAAACTTTGCCTTTGGCTCTGGGCTTTCGCTTTTAGCTCCTAGAACTTCGCCGTTGGGGCAGCAAGCCAAGACGCCAAGTGGGCGCCAAACGCAGCAGCCCATAGATGAGGCAGGCCGCCAAGAAAGCGCCCGAAGCATTGGTGAAAAGATCCTGCATCGTATCCTGCAAGGCGGCTCTCCCGACAAACGGCAGCCCCGAGGGATCGAGATAGCGCTGAGCGTTATGTTGGCTGACCTCGTCGATGGCATACTCCACAAATTCCCAGGCCACACCGACAAATTGGCTAAAGCAAAAAGCGGCCAAGGCATCTCGAAGGGCGACGGCAGGGCTTTTGCGCTCGCCTGGCGCTAGGGATGAACCCAGCAGGCCAAAACCCAGAAGGCAGCTTAGAGCCGCCGAACAGCCGTGAAGGACCTTGTCCCAGCCAGGCAAGCGATCATAGAAGCCAAGACCGACACCCAGCGCTAGCGCGGCCAGCAAGAAGGCGTCAAAGACAAAGCAGCAAAGAGGCGGTAGGTGCAAGGCCGTATAGCGGTCGAAGAGGCGGGGCAGAAAGACGAGACAAGCGCCCAAGACATACTGCCCAGCCAGCGTCCAGGAGGCCTGAATCATGGGGCAGGCCGCAAGACTCGGCAAGGGACCTTTGGCCAAGAGACAAAGGCAAGCCCCGAGCAGAAAGAAGCCAGCTAGCACAGCAGGCCAAAGAAGGCTAGCCCCACCTGTTTGGGGGGAGAAAGCTTTGGCAGCTTGCATCTTGCTTTTCATCGTTTTCATCGCCCTATGCCTCCTGCGCCTCTAGGCCTTAGCGGAAGGCCTCAGCCCACTCACCATTGACAAAAAGCTCGTGGGTTTGGCCCTTGGCGTCTTCGGCCGTAATGCACAGATCGTCACTACCGATCATGAAGTCAACGTGCGACAGCGAGACATTGAGCCCCTTTGCGATTTTTTCCTCGTCGCTCAGATCCAAAGCGCCAGGTAGCAAGTCCGCAAAAGCACGGCCTACAGCCAGATGGCAGCTCGCGTTTTCGTCAAACAAGGTCTCATGAAAGAGCAGGCCTGATTGTTGGATCGGAGAAGACTGCGGCACCAGTGCCACTTCGCCGAGATAGGCGGCGCCTTCGTCCAAGGTCAGCATGGCCGACAGGGCCTCTTCGCCGCGCTCAGCAGACCACTCGACAGCCCGACCAGCCTCAAAACGGATGCGGAACTGCTCGATCAGCTGGCCATTCCAAGAAAGGGGCTTCGTTGCCACCACCCAGCCTTCAGCCCGACCGCGGAAGGGCGAGGTGAAGACCTCTTCGGTTGGCACATTGGGCGAGAAATGCTGTTGCCAGGGGGAGGGAACTTGCGTGCTTTCACCGCCGCCACCCCAGCGAACACCAGGGATGAGTTCACAGGTGAAGTGGGTGCCATTGCTTGAATGGTAGGTGAGCTTGCGCAAGTCGAGTTCGCTGAGCTGCGCAGCGCGGCGCTCGAGCGTCTGCTGATGTTTGTGCCAAGCCTGTACGGCGTGTTCAACCCCTTGCTCTAGATCGAGACCACAAGCTTTGAAGATGGCTTGCCACAAAGCTTCAGTGCCGGCTTCGGGCGACAGATCGGGGAAGACATGAGCCGCCCAGGCAGGACTGGCCGCGGCAGCGATGACCCAGACATACTGAGCGTCACAACGGTCGCGATGGGGGTGCAAAACCGCGTAGTGCTTCTGACGAATGCGGCTGAGCAAGGCTGGATCTATGCCGACCAAGGCCTCAGGATCCGCGCTGTGTACATAGAGGATCGCGCGACGGCGGTCGCAGTCTTGAGCATAGCGTGTCAAGAGCCAAGGCGCGACTTCTGAAAGGCGGTCTTCGCTCTGATGCTGATAGTGTAGGCGGTTGATGGCTTCCATGCCCCAGTCCACACGGACGGTGGCGGCCCCTGCTTTGTAGGCGGCTTCGACAAGATGCTTCACCAAGGGGGCTTGCTCGACATCTGCCTGGATGATGAGTTCGTTGTTCTTTTGAATTTCGACAGCTGCCTGAATAAGGAAACTTGCATAATCTTGTAGGGCAAGGTTGAGATCCATAAAAAACTCCTTTGTGTGAGGATATTGTATAGGCTTAAGTATAGCGAAGCTTCGGAAGCCCCAGGAAACGAGCTGAACGGCTGCTTTTGCGAAAAACGGCTGACAGGGAAGGGCGAATTGCAGGGGAGTTTTCGAAGGAAAGGGCGACCAGATAGGCAAAGATGGCCGTTAGTCTTGATCGCAGGGGGCGTGGCGAGATTTGGCAGCTCGCAAAACAAAAGGCCCTTTCGGAACGAAAGAGCCTCATCAAACTGGTGCCCCGGGCAGGAATCGAACCCGCATCAACAGCTCCGGAAACTGTTGCCTTATCCATTAGGCCACCGGGGCAAACGACAGCATTGGCATTATACCCAGCCAAGTGGCCAGTCGCAAGCCGCGAAAGCCTCCGCAGTAGGCCTTCGCCCTCTCGGTATCAAGCAGCCAGTCAGCTAGCGAGGAGCGCTCATTCGGCGCGCTGGCTTAGCCTCTGGTGATGGCTTGCCCTTTGGCGACAAGCCCAATCTAAACTCGCTAAGTGCTGAGTGAAGAGTGCTGCAAGCTAGGCTTCTGAAGCGGCAGGATAAACGGCCTCAGCCACACTACCAGGGCACAGCTGCCCATCCTGCACAAAGGGTTCTGGCCGCGTCTCGAGGATGCCGACCAGCTGCTGGCGCAAGAAGGCGATGCGCTCTTGCCAGGCGGCGTCTTGGATGGCGTTATGACTTTCTGTGGGGTCGATATCCAAACGGAAGTACTGCTCGCGGCCTGTTTCGGTAAACCAAATGTACTTATCGAAGGCACTGACCAGAAATTGATGCGACATCTTATTCGGATTTATGTGCTCGCCATGAATCAAGGGGCGATTGGCTAGCGCTTCAGCATCCAAGACAGAGCAGCCGTCAACGCTCGGCGGACAAGCTACACCAGCTAGGGAGAGGCAAGTCGGCATGATATCCATCAGTTCCACCACCTCTTCGCGCACCTGGCCTCCTGGGCCAACGAAGGCTTCAGGGCCAGAGATGATCAAAGGTACATGGGCGCTGCCTCGATAAGGGAGAGCCTTTCGGGCTAAGCAATGATCCGAGAGAAGTTCGCCGTGATCCGAGCAGAACAAGATGACCGTATTGTCCAGCATGTTTTCGGCGAACAAGCCCATGAGCAGGCGGCCGATTTGGTGGTCGAGATGGGTGATGCAGGCATAGTAGCCAGCCTGTTGGTCGTGTATGAGTTGTTGGTCGATGGGACCTGTATAGGACATGTGAATGCGCCCCGAGGCTTCCAACGCTTCCTGATCATCCCAGTCGCCCTTGAAGGGTGGGGCAAGGTCCTTTTCGCGGTACAAATCCCAGTAGGCCTGAGGCGCGTCGTAGGGCGGATGGGGGCGCACAAAGCTGGCCATCAGAAAAAGGGGCTCGCTGCGGTCGCGACTGCGCAAAACATCCAGGCACTGGTCGACTACCCAGTTGCTTGGGTGGAGGGCTTCTGCATGAGGCCAAGGCCTAGTGACCCAACCGTTACAATCCAGTCCAGTTTCGAGCAGGGCATCTGAACGCCCGAGTGCCTTGGCTAAGTCATGGCAATAGTCGTCCGCTACTTCTTGGTGGTCGTAATAGGCGCACTCAGCATGGCGGTAGTAGTGGAGGTAACCGTCGTGTAAGCGCACCTGATG
>JAEZYR010000020.1 GCA_023442635.1 Bacillota bacterium
GCTGTTGATCATACGTTCTGACCTGACGCAAAAGTGCCAGAACCTGCTCGAATTTCTCAGCTTCCTTGACCTTGAGTTTTTGGCCCAGATCAGCCCTCTGCCATTCGATGCCATCCAAACGGGGAAGCCGCTCATCGATCGTTTGCTTGGCCTCCATCACATAACCGTCACCATCGAGTAGAAGGCTCTCCCCATCAGCATCTGAGACATAGGCCAGGGGCTTTCGCTCCTTGATTTCGATGAGCATCGTCTGAGGCCATTGGGGGGTGATGTGCACCTCAGCCAAGCGGCCATCAGCCGCCAATAGATTGGCCTCCAACTGGCCATAATGTAGGCCGCGCCAATCCCAAAAAGCTCCCTCCGAAGGTTCTAAGCCTGCCAACATAGATCGCCCCAACTGTAAATCAGCGGCTTGAATGACTTCAGCTTGTGACAGACTGTGGATCCCTTCTACCTGAATCCGTTGCAGCCTAAGAAGAGGCGACTGAAAAAGTCCAAGCAGAAGAAGTAGCAAGATCAGCAGAGTAGCGCCCCCAAAAAGCCAAAACCACCTTCGCCTTTGACCTTGTTTGGGTCGAGCTCGCCTTGCCCCCTTTGCGGGCGATGCCTTTGGGCTTCTCGAGCGAGCTTTTCCCTGCCCTGCACCCCTTTTCTCCTGTCGAACAACCGCCATCGTCTTATGTGTCGCTCCCGAGCAAAGCCAGTAGCTCGTCCACGATGTGATCGGCTGCATCCAACTGAGCAATTCGCTGGTGCCGTCTTTCCATTTGAGTCTTTTTTTCTTCATCCAGGCAAAGCGCAACAGCTTGCTGAATCGCTTCTGGTGAAAAATTTTGATCGGCTATCATCAAAGCTCCACCCACATCGACAGCAGCCTTGGCATTTAGGCTTTGGTGATCACCCGTCGCATAAGGATAGGGTACATAGAGTGCCACGCGTCCCAAACAGGCTAGCTCGGCACAAGTCAAAGCACCTGAGCGGCAAATAATAAGATCCGCTGCGGCCTGATAGACATCCAGGTTGTAAAGAAAATCATGTTGCATCAAGCGTGTATCTTGCTCGAGCCCTCTTGCCTTGATGTCTTGCTTAACCTCATCTGCCAAACGTTTACCAGAAACAAGAACGATCTTGAGCCAGCGCCCTGAGACGGCTTGAGGCTGCTGGGCTAGCCAAGCCAGCATAACTTGATTGAGCTTGCGCGCGCCAAGCGATCCACCTGTACAAAGAATAAGGAAGTCATCTGCGTCTATGCCTAAGGCCCTTCGTGCGTCCTCGCGCGAACGTTGGCGGTAGCGATCAGATATAGGATTTCCTGTCCAAACACAGCGTTCGGCCTGTTTGAAATAGGGCTTAGCAGCTTCATAGCCTAGGCAAACGCAGGCAGCCTTTCGAGCGGCCAGGCGATTAGCTTGCCCTGGCATCGCATTCTGCTCGTGAATAAGATAGGGCACCTTATAGCGCCGGGCTGCAGCTAAAAGTGGGGCTGATACATAGCCGCCTGTGGCCACAATCGCTGCTGGTCGCTTCTCGCGCAATATTTTCAGGCACAAACGCCGCCCCCTTTGATAGTCAAGGAAAGCTTTGAACAAAGCCAAAGAGAGCCGTCTTTTGAAGGGCGAAGCTGGCACCGCAATAAAAGGCAAGCCCTCTCGCTCAGCTATCTCTTCTTCGAGGCTATGCCCAGCCCCAACATAGATGCAACGAGCCTCAGCTCGTCTCGCCTTGAGAGCTGACCAGATGGCTAGAGCGGGCTGGATATGCCCCATCGTCCCACCACCCGTAAAGAAGAAGAGCGGCTCCTTGTCTGTATGTTGTTCATTCTGCATGCGATCGCCTGCTTTCTAGATTAAACCTTCGCTAGCCTTATCCTGTTCTAGCTGTTTATCACGTTCGCTCTGCTTTGCCTGTCTGCGCGTGATGAACTTGCTTCGCTTTTGATGCTTTTTTGCCTTGTGTTTCAGACTGGCCATGCCGAACGACATTCAGCAAGAGACCCACTGACACCAAGAAAAAGATATTGGAACTTCCTCCATAGCTGAAAAAGGGTAGAGAAATACCTGTTGGGATGAAGATTTTGAGGTTAACAGCCATACTTAGCAAGGCTTGTAACGTGATGAGGCTCGTATAGCCCACCGCCAGCATGCGGTAATAGATACCTTCGACTCGCCTAGCAATCTGAAAGCCTAGAAAGCAAAAGCTGGCAAAGAGCAAAAGGACAAAAAAGGCACCGATAAAGCCAAATTCTTCGCAAATGACTGAAAAGATATAGTCATTGTGAGCCTCAGGCAGGTAATTGTTTTTTTGGATACTCGAACCGAGCCCCCTCCCCCAAAAACCGCCTGATCCGATAGCAATGAGCGCCTGATCGGATTGGTAACGATCGTCGCGCGAAACCGAATCACCATCGATAAAGATCGCGATACGGCTGATGGCCTTACCCAAAGCACCCTGTCCGTTCGCATGAGCTTTGATAGCCTCGCCAAAAAAGATCCATATCAAAAGCAAAATCAGGACGAGCACAGCCGCTATCATCAGCATCAAAATCCAAGAACGTTTGGGGATTTTGGCCACACTCAAGATGGCCAAAAAGAGCAGACACAGCAGAAGGGCTGCTGACAAGTGCGACTGACGGGCTATCAATAAAATCCATAGTCCCAAAGCAGCCAACGGCAGACCAAAGTCAAAGAACAGCGGTCGCAATAGCTGACCTGATGGGGAGTAACCGCGATAGGTCCTGGTCTGGCGCAAACGCGGAAGCTGACTGTAATAGTAAGCGCCAACATAGACAAGGACAATTTTGGCGATTTCAGTCGGCTGAAAGGTTACCTTCGGCAACAGGGGCAACCAGCGAGCATGGCCGTAATTGCGAATGCCCACAGGGGTGAGGACGAGAATGAGGAGCAAGAGCACAAAAGCATAGGCCAGCAGACAAAACTGTCGCCGTTTCAGACGGCCTAAAGAAAAACGGCTCACGAAGTACGCGGCCAAAATCCCCATGATGCTAAAGACAACCTGTCTTCCCAAAAAATAGAGGCTGTTGTCATTTTCGTACCAGGCTTGATTCATGGATGCCGAAAAAAGCATGAGCAAGCCATAGCAGAGCATCACGGCTACAACGACGATGATGCCGTACGGGTAAATGGAGTGAGCCAGATCTGGCCGCTCTTCATCCGTCATGAGCAAGGAGCCGCTTTTAGAAGCTGAGGGCAAGTCCAGCTTGGCTTGCTTCTGCTCTTTTGGCTTATGAAATGAAAGCATACCAACTGAGCAGGGTCAGCACAGCACCCAATAAGGTGACCAGGGTGAAGCGCCAGACAATCTGGGGTTCTGACCACCCTCCTAATTCATAGTGGTGATGGATGGGTGACATGCGAAAAATGCGCTTGCCGCCAGTTCGCCGAAAATAAGCTCGCTGAATAATGACAGAAAGCGATTCCGCACAGAAAATGAAGCCGAGCAGCAAGAAAACCCAAGGGCTAGCTAAGAACATGGCCATGGCTGAGAGTAGCCCACCCAAGGCCAAGGAGCCAGTATCACCCATAAAAATACGAGCTGGATGACGATTAAAGCACAAAAAGGCGAGCAAGGCGGCCACAAGAATGCACATCAGACTGGTATAGCCAGCTGTACCTGGTCGTTGCAGAATGACGGCGCCAAGGCCTAGCACAGCAGCCACAGGTAGGCACAAAGTTCCTAACAAGCCATCCACGCCATCGGTCAAATTGACACTGTTCGTAATGTAGTACAAATAAATGACAAGCAGAAGTCCGTAGGGTAATTTCCACCATCCATGGATGCTGAAAAAGTAATGGGAAAAGGGCACGAGCAAGGCGGAATCAAAGCTGGGTAAAAGCAGGTACCACAGCACCAGCAGGACACAAAGAAGGAGCATGGGTACCGTCTTCCAAAAAGCACTCAGGCCTTCTTTGTTAATCCGCACCTTGATATAGTCATCCGCAAAGCCAATGGCGGCCATACCGAGCGTAAAGATGAGAATGCCAAAGAGGGCTTTCGCAAAAGGAAAGCTCCATGCAACAAAACCACCAAGAAGCAAGGTCGGCAACAGAAAAATTAGACCGCCAAAGGTGGGCGTGCCGCTTTTGGCGTAGTGGGTTTTGGGGCCTAGTTCCCGAACTTCCTGGCCGATCTTTTCTTTGCGCAGCCAGGGTATCAACACCCGGCCGATGATGTAGGCCAAAGCAAAAGACAAAAGGCTCAAAAGTAACGTTAAGGGCCATCGAAGCGCGTACATAAGACTTCCCCCTTATGATGAAGATGATGATTGCGCCAAGCAGCTTGCTTCGAGCGCTGGGATGATCGCCTCAAAGGCAAAACTGCGCGAGGCTTTTAGTAGCAACCAATCGCCTGCTTGTAGTGTCCATTGTAACCCTTCAATAAGGGCATCCCGCTCGCGATATTGATAAAGCGTCGAAGCCGAGGCCTGTTTCAGGTATCCTCTCGCCATGGCATCCGCCCAAGGTCCCGAAACAAAGAAGGCATCAACTTGGCTAGCTGCAACAGCTTCTCCCAGAGCCTCGTGAATACGCTCGGCCTCACTCCCCAATTCAGCAATGCCCCCAAAAGCGACCACTCGACGCCCCGTTTGGGCAACCTGAGTCAAAAGGTCCAAAGCCGCAACGCTAGATTCGTAAGATGCATTGTAGGCATCATTGATGATATGGATGCCTGCTTCAGTCGTGTGGAGACGCTGGCGATCACCTTCGACCCTAAAGGTCAAAAGCCCCTCGCGAATCTCCTCGGTGCTGAGTCCATAATGGGTAGCCACAGCGATACCAAAGAGAGCATTCTGAATTTGATGCCAACCCGGTTGCTCAATCACAAAGGGACCCAGTTTGCCCTCTCCCTTTGCTGATAAAAAACGCACCCAAAAGCGGCTTTTGTTTTCTTGTCTCTCGATTTCTGAAGGCCAGTAACAAAGCATCTCTGCGGCGCTTTGCCCCTCTCTTGCGCTAAGCCCCCAGTGCTGGCACTGTGTCCAGCGCTCTTTTGCCTTCTCCTCGCTGCGACAAATAAGCACGGCTGGGCGCTTTTCCTTCGCGCATGCTGCCCACAAAAAAGCGTCTTCACCATTGAGGAAAAGTGGAGCTGTGGGTGCCAAGCTGGCAGCTAAACGCCATTTTTCAGCCAAAATAGCTTCTTGCGAACCGAAGTTTTCGAAGTGCGAGTGACCTACGGCCGTGAGTACAGCCGCGTCTGCTTGGGCCACCTCAGCCAAGGCCTGCATTTCGCCAGGATGGTCAATGCCCAACTCCAACACCAGGTATTCACGATCTTCATCGGCTGCAAAAATGCTTTGCGATAGGCCAATCTGGTTGTTCAAGTTGGCTTTGGTGCTGTGGACGCGTCTACTCGAGCAGGCAGCCCGAATCATTTCGCGCGTACTCGTTTTGGCATAACTACCACTCACCGCTATGACTTGGGCTGGCAACTGTTGACGATAAGCGGCAGCCAAACGCAAAAAGGCCTGCTCTGTATCTTCTACCAAAAAAGCCAAACAGCCTGGCGGCAATGATGCCAGCGCAAAACGGCGACTCAGCACAACGGCCGCCGTATCAGGACTCAGGCGATCGAGATAATGGTGCGCATCAAAACGTTGCCCAATCAACGCCACAAAAAGAGCACCACTCGTATTCTGCCTTGTGTCGCTCGAAACACAGTTGTAATAGCGGCCAAGGCGTTTCAGTGACTGGGGAGACAAGCGCTCTCCATCTAAATAGGCCTCGGCATTGAGCAGCTCAAGCAATGCATCACAAGGATAATGTTCGCGCACAATAAGACCTCCCTTTTAACTTTAGTCTATCTTCTTTTGAGGCTCTAACACGGGCTCTTTTGAGCAAAGCTCCAAGCGCCTAAAAACAGCCATCAGATCAGGTTCTCGGGTGTATGGAAAGCAAGCGAGATAGCGGCCTAAAATCCAAAAGTTGAAGGCCTCAACAAGCAGCTTCGTCCACGCTTCTTCCGCAGGTCCTTCCCCTCGCCAGAGTTCGACCGCTTCTGTCTCTGTTTCTCCTAATGGGTATAGGTTCAAACGCCATAGAGTCTGATCACCCTCGAAGCCGTTTTCCCAACACAGCGATCCCGTCTCTTGCTGTCCATGTTGCCAGACAGCAAAGTTCTGCTGCCAACAGCCTTTCGAGCTGATTTTTGCTTCTGCCATCCATAAGGCTGAGCTTGCCGCAGTCAATTTCTGGGCTGCTGAGCTGTGGCTTGCCTCAGTGTGGCTTTGCGCCAAGCTTTCTGGCAAATAGGAAGACCAATAGAAGTCCCAAGCGCTGGCCAAAGGGGCAAGTGTAGCCTGAGCCCGCTCGTGGACAGCTAGCACGTGCTCTCTATCTTTTTCACAGTCCACCGCAAGCCGCTCTTCTAGAACGGAAGTTGGAAGGTCTAAGCAGAAGTAATCAAGGCCCAAACAAGCCGCTAGCGAAAGCGCCGTTTCACGTTCCTTTGCATCGAGGCAAGAAATGGCCTGGGCTGGCATATCTGCTCGGAGACGAAAAAAATGCTCACAGAGTAAGGCTGTCTCTTTTCCTCCTTCGGGCAAAATAGCCTGCCAGAGCTGAGCGGTCAGCCGAGTTCCGTCGTCTTGCCCAGGCCTTAAGTTCTCGCCAGGTTCAGCTTCAGAGAACCAACGAAAACAGCGTGGCAGAAGCAGATGGCTACCTCGCAAGGCGGCGTGATAGCCAGCTAATGCATAGCTGTAAGCTAACTCAGCTTCTTCCACCCAAAAACCATTCCGCTCACCAAAGCAGTCGTGGAGAGCGATGCCTTGTCGGGTTCTCGCTGCTACGAGGATGCAGGCCTTACCATCGTTGGCCTGAAAGAACTGTCGGCATCGTTCTCTGGCTTCGGCGTCTTCGAGGCAAAAAGCTGCATCCTCTAAAAAGTAAAGGTGATCCGCCTGCTGAAAAATAGCAAAATGCTGATGGTCATCTAGGTCGGCGGCCTGTTGGGCAATAAGGTCTTCTTTCTCCCCACTTCTCGCCTCGAGGCCTAAAATCTGAGCAAGCGAGATGCGCTCGATAGCGCGTACAACCTGCTCGCTGTCATCCAGCTGAGCTGAGCAAAGCCATGGCTCTAAAGACTTGCGAAGATCTCTATAGGTATAGAGGGCTGGCTCTGATTCGTGATGGGCATGATGACAGCCACATCCACATGACGTGCTGCAAGCTGTCTCAAGTCTCAAATCTTTTAGCACCTTTTCCCCCTCTAACTGGCTTATCTGCTTTTGCCATGCTATTTCTGCAACGCAAAGTCCCTGACACCATGAGCCTTACTCAAAGTTCAATATCACCACGCTATAGCGCTGTACGCGACCATGCTCGTCTTGCTTGGCCGTGCATCGCTGTTGTGTGACAACACCTTGAGGATTACCAAGAAGTTGCAAATTCAGGTCTGCTTGCTTCGCCAAGCGCCGTGCTGCGGTCAAGTCTAGCCCTGTGAAATCCACCATGGGCACCCAGTCCTCTTGGATGGGGCCATCGACTGAAACAGCTATGTTGCCCTCCCCATCTGTACTGGTACCAGGCGGAGGATATTGATCTTCCACGATATATTCCCCACTCAGCGGTACATTTTGCTGGGGATGGACATTCCAAAATGCGATCGGTGAACGTTGTACAGCTTCTTTGACCGTCTGTCCGATCACCTTGCGAACAGCGTTCCATGCAAAAAGCTTCTGCGTATCTTGCTCAGTCCATACGGGTTTAACACCCAAAACTTCAAGACTTTTTTCAGTAATTTCTCGATTGACGATCTGAGCGGGATAGGAGGTGATATCGTCTTTGGGGTTGAAGAAGATCGCCAAAACAGCAACTTCAGGATGGTCATAGGGCGCTAGCGAGGCCAGCGAAATGACCTCTATTTCATCATTTTTTCCATGCGTCGAAGTTGAAGTCTTAGCTCCGACCGCATAGCCTGGAATGTTACCGACAGAAGCCGTGCCATCGGTCACCGTGCTGCGCATCATCCGCCGCAAAAGACGCGTAGTCTCAACGGAAAAAATTTGGCGGACAGGTTCAGGATCTTGCTTGACGATGGGGCGCCCTTGATCGTCTAAGACCTCGTCTAGTACCTGCGGCTTCATCAAAAGACCGTCATTGGCTATAGCCGCAAAGGTGGTCGCCATCTGCAAGGGGGTAACCGTCGCCTGCTCTCCGAAGGACCAGACCGCCATATCCACGACGTTGGGATCCTCATGAATAATGCTGTTAACCTCGCCTGGCAGATCTATACCTGTTAAGTCTCGATGCCCAAAGGCTCTAACATAGTCATAAAAATGTTTGACCCCGACCTTCTGAGCGACTTGGACAAAAATAGGGTTAGCTGAGAGCCAAAGGCCTTCCTCGACTGTCAACATTTGGTGTTTACCTGCCCCATCCCAGGAAATAGGATAGGCTTGCCAGCCGCGCAAGCGAATGGGGTCATCTGAAAAACGATCTTCTTCAGTAACAACCTTATCGTTAAAACCCATGCCAGCCGTCAGCACTTTGTAGGTGGATCCAGGTTCATAAGTGGCGCTGATCGCCCGATTGAGCCAGGTGTGTCGATAGAGGTAATTCAAATCTTCTTTGTTCTCATAGGGATTCCACAACGCTTGCCCCTGCTTAGGCCAGTCCTTGGGTTCTTCGTAGGGCTTGTTGGGGTCAAAGGCACCACTCTGCGCCATCGCCAAGATCGCCCCTGTTTGCGGCTTGATCACAATAGCGACCCCGCCTTCTTGAATTTCGTAGCGCGCTACGATGTCATCCAGGGTCTTTTGGGCGAAATTTTGGATTTCTTGATTGATGTGCAGTTTAAGGGAAAGACCCTTTTTCATATTCCGCTCGATAGCGGCAGCATAAGGCAAGCTGTTGCGGCCATAGTTGTCCACCTCGTGGTAGCGATAGCCAGCCCGCCCTGACAAGAGATGGTCGTAGTAGGCTTCGATCCCCCCTACACCATGCATTTCATCACCACCTGAGACAAAACCCAAAGTCGCGCTACCCGCTCGACCCTCTGGGTAGATGCGCTGCAAGGTAGGGTCTATGGCAATACCACCTATTTTTTCTTCACGTTGCCAGGCACGCAAGCGCTCATAAGTTTCGCGCGGCACATGCTGCTTCAAACGGATCCAAGCCTTTTTTTCTTGCGCAGCTGCCTTGGCCACTTCCTCTTTGGGCAAGGCAAGCAATTCCGAAAGCTTGTCGATAATATCTTCTTTTTTGGGACCCTTGCTTTTGAGCGATTTGAGATCGGACGGCGTGATGCCGATATCGTAGACGTAGCGCGTCAAGGCCAGCGCTCGACCCTCACTGTCGTAAATGCTGCCACGCTCTGCTTGTTCGACTTCGCGCTGATAGTGCAAGTGGTCTGCGGCCTCACGATATTGCTTGTGCTGCAGAATCTGAATGCGCACCATCGCTGTCAAAACAAGAAAGGCACCTAGCGCAAGCGCTGATGTCAAAAGCCCTAAGCCTCGGTATTGAGGCTGCCTGCTTGTTTTTTTGCGTCTCGCCATGGCAGTCCCTTAGGGCTGTGGAGTCTCCGACTCTCCTAAGGCCTCTTTCCCTTCTTGAAGGTTCAAACGATCTTCGCCAGGCAAATTGACGTGTACAATTTGCTCCCTTCGGGGTTCTCTAAAGCCTAATTCTTTAGCCCTGCGACGAATCCAATCCATGTCCGTTTCTTGTTTAAGCTCAACAGCCTTTTGCTGATTGGTGATCGTCAGCTGGCGAATCTTGCGCTCTAGCTGGCCATTCTCTTGGTTGAGGTTATTCAAATGGCTCTGTTCAAAAAGCAACCATGCAAAAATGCTGGCCAAAAGCACCATGGTTACAATGGCAATGATGCTGATACGTTTGCGCAAGCGCCGCTGCTGAGCCAGACGATATTTCTGCTCCAATCTAGCTTTTGCCCGCCTTTCTGCCCCGACATGAAGGAGATAGAGCTGTTCTTGTGCAGGGACAGAATGCCAACCGATTTCTTCTCCCCATAGCACTTCATTGTTTTGCCTGAGTGCTGACATACGCCCTACACCTCCTTCCTCTGTGAACTCTCAGCCTCTGTCGCTTTTTCAAAGACACGCAGACGCGCACTGTGCGCTCGGAAATTTTCCGTCTGCTCTTCGACACTAGCGACAAAGCCGCGTCTGGGGCCTATGAGTTTGCCCATAGCTGGGATGGGCTTCGCCAAAGGGCTAGTCCCGCTGATATCGTCATATCGCATTTGTGACCAAGACCTGAGGCGGTGCTTGATCATGCGATCTTCTAAACTATGAAAGCTAATCAGAGCCAAGCGACCGCCAGGCTTGAGGCAGGACAGAGCCTGATCCAACAAAGCCTCGAGTTCTCCTAACTCATCGTTCACGGCGATGCGGAGGGCTTGAAATGAGCGACGTGCTGGATGCTGTTTTTCCCGTCGGCTGTTTTTGGGCATCACGCCAGCGATGGCCTCAGCAGCTTCTAGTGTGTGCAGGAGTCGTCCTTCTTTTGAAGCTTCTATAGCCTTTTCCTTAAGGACGCGCGCACAACGCCCTGCATAGCGTTCTTCACCGTACGCTCGGATGATGCGAGCCAGCTCGTCCTCGCTCAACTTTAGGATGAGCTCAGCTGCCGTTTCGCCAGCTTGCTGATTCATCCGCATATCCAAGACTGCCTCTTGGCGGTAGCTGAATCCTCTTTCTGCCTGATCGAGCTGCGGACTCGAGACCCCCAAATCAGCCAAAATCCCATCTACTTGGGTTCCTGAACCCCAACAGGCCTCAACCTGCTGGGTCAAAGTCGAAAAGCAGGCCTGCTGGATGATCCACCCAGGCAGGTCCTGTCCTGGCTGCGCCATCTGCTTAGCATGGAGAGCCTCGTCTCTTTTCGCTTGGGCTGCCAGAATGGCCTCTTCATCTCGATCCAGTGATAAGAGGCTGCCTCCACCTTGCAGTTTCTCAAAGATAGCTGCGCTATGGCCAGCTCCCCCCAGCGTTGCATCGACATAGCGCCCAGTCGCTTTCGGCTCCAAAGCGCTGATGACTTCGGCTAGCAGGACAGGGGCATGCGAGAAGGCACGCTTTTCACATCCGCCTCCTTCTTCAGCCTTATGGTGGTCTTGCAAAAAATCAGGCGATGCCACTGACGTCCCACGCTCCCAAATCCATATCCGCCAGATCTAGCCTGTCTTGGCTCTGGGCGTCATAGAAAGTCTTCGAGCAAAGTAAAACAGTATCGCCCATATCCGTCAGATAAACAGCATCACCCGAAGCCACTGAGATGCTGCTCCAAAGTTCTTCACTGATGGCCACCCTGCCCTGGCCATCCATTTGGCAGCAAAGCGCCTCACCGATGATGACGCGGCGCAAACGGCGTACCGATGGATTGGTTCCTGGCAAGGCATCTAGCTCGCTCTTTAGGCGGGCAAAAGCCTCGGCTGTGTAAATCGCCAAGTAGCCCGCATCGAGCGATAGCGTGACATACAATTCACGTCCTAAACGCTCACGCAAGCGAGAAGGAATGACAATGCGGCCCTTGGGATCGCTGTTATGCAAAAAACGAGCCATGATCGTCCTCCTTCCTTCTCCAAATGGGCTCAGATGCAAAAAGCCAAAGCAGTGACACAACTCACCACTTTGCTCCACTTTGCTCCACTTTTTCTCTCATTCTAGCAAAAAAAAGCCCTAACGCAATTCAGGCAGAAAAAAACAGCCATGGCTGGCTGTTTTCTGATGGCTAAAAAGCACAAATGCTAGCTGTATCTTGGGGCTGACTAGAGTTGACGACTCATGCGCTGGCTAAGCGAAATATTCATCATGATACCGACTGCCAAATAGTTGACCAACATCGCAGATCCACCTTGGCTAATAAAAGGCAGCGGTATGCCTGTGACAGGTAGCAAACCAATGTTCATACCGATATTTTCAATGTAGTGAACCGCAAAAAGCGTGGTAAGGGCAATCATGATATAGCGCTGAGCAGGGTCACTTTCTTGGGCAGTGATATAGAGGCAGCGGAAGAGGAAAACAAAGGCCAAGATGATGAGCAGAGCCGTCCCCAACAGCCCCATGTAAGCTCCGACCGCAGAGAAAATAAAGTCTGATTCCTGGACAGGGACATGGATTCTATCTGCTCCACTCTGACCCCAAAGCCCGCCCGATGCAATCGCCAATTTGGCCTGATCAACATTGTAAGTCGCTGCCTGGTCAAAGTTTGGAAACAAGAAAGCCAAGATGCGCTTTTGCTGATAAGGCTTGAGCACATAGTTCCAAAGAATGGGGATCGAGATCAGTCCCAGGGAAAAGACGGCCACAATCCAGCGCCAGCGCAGGCCCCAAATGAAAATGACGGCTGCGACCATGGCCAACACGACCATCGCAGTGCCTGCATCGTGCTGATAGCCGAGAATCAAAGCCAAATGGGGTAACACAATCAAGGCGCCAAAGCCTAAAGCTCGCAGCTTGCTCATCTGCCCCTGGTCTAGCTTGCCCAGGAGAAAGCCTAGCTGCAAGGCAATCGCAAGTTTGCTTAATTCGGAGGGCTGAAAGGATCCAATACCTGGCAAAATCAGCCAGGCATTAGAGCCCGTTTGAGCTGCAATTTCCGCTGAACCTAGAACCGGAAGAAGGCACTGTAGTCCCAAAGCAACGACCGCCAAAGCCCAGCTCATGGGCTTAAGTAACATGGGCTCCAACAAGGTCACCAGCGCCAAAGCCAAGAAACCTAAGATGACAGCCACCACCTGCACCAGAATATTGCGGGGATAGGCTCGGCTAAACTGTTGGGCTAGAACGTCGTTGAGCACATAGAGGCCTTGAATAGACATCAAAAAAAGGGGCAGCAAGAGTTTGTAATCTAGCGCATTGAAAAAGAGGTCTCGCCGTCTGCGTTCTAAACCCAGTGATTCCATCGTTAAAAGCTTTCTTCTTCAGGCTTATCTGAGCGCTCTTGTGCTTGCTGAGCTTCGCCTTCCTCTGCGGCTTTATCCAGTTCTCGCACCGCTAGCTGTAGGCTGTCCGTTTGTTGCGACTTGGCTAGGCGAACTTCCTCATCAAAGCGCTGAGCCTCTTCTTCTCCCATCTCCACTTCACCCAGATGGAAATCACGCCCATCCGCGCTATGTGCCAGAAGGATCTCCAACGCTTGGCGCTCATCTTGTTTTCTGGCTTTGAGCAAGATATAGAGCCAATACCCTAGGCCAAATAGCACCATGATGGCTGATAGAAGCTCAGAAACGCGCAAATTGCTGTTGCCGACAAACAGGGCATCGGTCCGCACACGCTCCACGAAAAAGCGCACAATGCCATAGCCGAGCAAGTAGGTAGCCAGAACGGCATAGGGGCGCCGGCAACGTCGGCGAAGGATGATAAGCAGGGCGAAAATCAAAAAATTAGCCAGGGATTCATACAAAAAAGTGGGGTGAACCGCTTCTTCTGGGTGTAGATGCGGATCGGCTAATTGCGCCAAATAGTCATGGGTACCATTGGAATACATGCCCCATGGCAGTTTGGTATTGGTTCCGAAGGCTTCTTGGTTGAAGAAATTCCCCCAACGGCCGATCGCTTGTCCAAGTGGCACATAGGGAATAAAAAAGTCGGCCACTCGATGGAAGGGTATCTTTTTGCGGCGAGCCAGCACCCATACCGTCAATACGCCAGCTATCACGCCGCCATAAAAAGCTAAACCACCCTCCCAAACATAGAAGATGCGCTTCCAATCGTGGCGATAAGCGCCCAAATCAAAGAGCACATAATAGATCCTCGCTCCGACCACCCCGATCGGGATCGAGAATAGATAAAAATCGGCCATGTCATCTGACTTCAAGCCGTAGCGCGGTGCTTGGCGTAGTGAAAGAAAAAAGCCCAGCATAACGCCTAAGCCAATCAAGAAGCCATACCACTGGACACTGACGGGGCCTAACTGAAAAAGGGTGCGGCTAATCGGTAGATTTTCGATACCTAAGCCTGGAAAACTCACCTGGTAATCAGCCATGAGCTCATACCTCCTTTGGAAAGATAGCTAGCTTGCAAACCTGGGTGGCTTGCTGCATAAATCGCATTTGCTCAAACAAATCAGCCACTTGAAGCTGCTGATAGAGATGTGGGTAGTCTAACAAATCAGCCTTTTGGCGTCGCGCCAAAGCGGCCGCATGCGCGCAAGATTCAACTTGATCGAGTTCTCTAAAAAATTGTCCAAGCAGAACGCGCCGTTGGCGCTCAAAGCGCGTTGCCAAGTCGGGATCCTCTTTGCTTCGCCAGGCCTGCTGCCACGCTTCTTCCAAAAGACTCATCGTCTTTTCGGGATCCTCTGCCTCCCCTGATAAAACGAGGAAGGCATAGTCTGCCTCGCAAATGTAGCTGGCCGAAAAGCTATCGTTCAGATAGCCGCCATCATAAAGTTGCTGAAATAAGGGGCTGCTTTCTCCGAAAAAACATTGGGCAAAAAGTTCGCCAACTTGTTGCTGACGGGTCAAATGCAGACCCTGCAAAGGGCTCTCTGGCTTTGGGCGTGGGTCTTTGTAGGCAAGGTAAAACTGCGCCTGTTCCACGGGCAGTTGCAGTTTTTGCATAGCTATCGCAACCTCTGGCTGGCTCGGGCTGGCCAAGTGGCTGAAGGGACGCCAACGGCTGGCTGCCTTTTCGAGTTCTTGGTGTAACCAAGCTAAAAAAGGCTCGAGTTCTTCTTGAGGATAATCGCCGACCAACACCAATTGCCGTTCTTGAGCCTGGTAGGCGTAGCGCCAATAGCGTTCAACATCGGCCAATTGGATAGCCTCCAAATCCGCTTTGGAGCCTAAAATATCCACCCGTAATTCTCGGCGTCTATAGAGACTGGCCATGAGGGCCTGCCAAGCAGCTGTTTCAGGGTCATCCTCATATAAAGCCCATTCTGATGTGACAACTTCCCGCTCACGTTCAAAGCGCTCTGGGTCAATCGAAGCGTGCTCCAAGCGTTGCCACAAGATCTGAATGCCTTCAAACAGGCTATCGCTCCGAGTGGCCTGTAGCGTATAGAAAGTCTCCTGGTAGCTCGTCCAAGCATCCAACTCCACACCCTTTTGCGCCAGGCTGGCAGCTATAGCAGCCTGTCCTTCTTTTTCGGGTGCAAATACCAGGTGCTCCACAAGATGGGCTGTGCCAGCTGGCAGATCGAACTCTTCTTCGCTGTCATCTCGTTTGATCTTTTGGAGGGTCGCGCCATAGGGAATAAGTAAAACCGCGCTTCGCTGTGTAAAGCCTGGCTTTTGCAGCAGTGTCAGCCCAAAACCGCTGGCATGCTGAAAATGGAGAGCGCGCATGTTCGTGTGGCGGTCAAGCCTTTCTTGGTAGATAAAATCCTTCCAAATGCTCATCGCGTCTCCTTTTGGGCGCTCAAAATATAGGCTAATTTCGGCTCGAGGTCTTGGGCAAGCCGTCTCACATCTTCTAAGGATAGAGCCTCTAAAATCGCCAAACTCTGGTCAAGCGCTTGGTGTTGACCCGCTCGGCTCATACGCCACAAGGCCTGTACGGACTCAGAAAGCTGGTCTTTGGCCGACAAGAGTTCATGCCTTAAAAGCTGTCGGCTCATCTCAAAACAGGCCGACAGATCTTCGCCTTTTTGCAAACGGTGGATTTGCCTTTGCATTTCCTCTAGGGCAAGTTCCTCTTGCTCAGGTGCAAGCGTAGCCCGTAACAAAACAAGGTGATCATACGGCAAGTAATGAGCATCAAGCTCGTAGCTCCATCCCCTTTTTTCGCGAAAAGCCTCAAAGAGCAGCGCGTGCGAATCGCCCCCTAACATACCGACTAAGAGTTCGAGAGCTATGCGTTGTTCATCGTAATAGGGCTGTGGATGCGTGCAAATCAGGAAGATGCGGCTTTGCTGTCCCTCCAGATATTCTTTTCGTATCTGTATCTGCCTGCTGGTCATGCTCAATCTGTTCGGCATCTTGGCAGGTATAGCAGGAGCCCTAAGTTTTTGCTCAGGGAAGGTCTGCAAGGCCGAAATGACTTGTTCAATTTCTTCTGGCTCTAGGTCACCTGCTGAGATCGCTTGCAGGGTGGATTGATGTAGACAACGACGCCATAGCTCTGTCAAATTTTCAGGCGTCAAAGCGGCCAGACGCTCCAGCGATGGATTGAAGGCCACCTGCCGTGGATCATCTTCAAAGACCCAGTAAAGTGCTCGCTCCATAGCAAAGGCACTGCGATCTTCCGTGCGACTGCGCCATTCAGCTAGCAAATTGCGCTGTTCAGCCTTGAAGAAGTCCGCCCTGAAGAGACCCTGAGCGTCCAAATTGGGGCGTAAGATCAGATCTACAATCAAGGACAAGGCCTCGCGGATAGAGGCTCGCCCATTCTCCAGGTCGCAAGTCAAAAAATCACCATAGACATGCAAACAGTAGCTGTCGCTCAAGCGCTCGAGCTGCACGCCAATCTGGCTGCCATAAAGTTCTTCTGTCTTAGCTGCTAAGGCCTGTCGGCTGGGATAAGCCTCGCATGCCGCGCCGAGCAAACGCGCCAAAAGCGCCATCTCCTCTAGGCTAGCCATGGACATGGGCAAGCGAAACTCTAGCTCTAACAAGGCTGTCGCAAAACGCTGCGACGGCAAATGGGTATAGCGCTTGCTGGGTGTTTGAAGGCGCAAAAGCCCTATCTCATGTTGGCGATGCCAATCGCGGGCGTTTTGCAAATCACGAGCCATTTGCTCGGTCATTTCAAGAAAGGAGTTGAATTTTTCTTCGGGGCGCAACCACGCTAGGTAGTCTATTTTGATTTCTTGATCATAAAGATCACCTTCAAAATCAAAAAGGCAGGTTTCTTCTAGGGGACTAAGGTCAGATGTATTCACAGTCGGTCTCAAACCTACATTGGTGACCGCTGCATAAGCCCGATCGCCTAGCCAGGCGAGGCTGTGATAGACCCCATAGGGAGGCAAGATCTGTTGGGCTGGCATGGCTACATTGGCTGTCGGCATACCTACCGTGCGCGCTAGAGCCTGTCCGTGCTGAACGACGCCCCGGGTCTGAAAGGGTCTACCCAAATAGGCCATTGCCAGAGGTATGTCACCCTTTTTGACCAGTTGGCGAATCAAACTGGCCGAGATCGTCTTTTTCGTCGTCAGCTCCTCCGCCTCTACCCTAATGGACGTCGTAGGTTCTAACGGCGATAGCGCCTCTTGCTCTTGGCTGGACGCTCTTGCTCTCGATGGCTGAGCACCTGAAGTCGCTTCCTGAGGCAAGGCTAAGATGGCGGCTGGTAGAAAACGGATACCCTCTCGCTGACACCATTTTTCGAGCAGAGCTTCATCCCCTAGTCCTTGTCGCCCAAAACGGAAGTCCTGGCCTACGCACACAATCTTGGCTCGCAAACGATCGCGAACGACTTCATCCAAAAATGCCTCAGGTTCAATCTCAGCAAAGTGCTCTGACCAATCCTGAACAACAATGCGATCAATACCAAAAGACCAAAGGATTTCTTTGCGCTGCTCTAATGTCTGTAGGAGATAGCGCTCTTCGCCCCCTGTTTGTTTGAGGGGAAGGTGATCAAAGGTATAGACCAAAGTTTGCAGACCTTCAGCCTGGGCTGCGGCCCTAAGCTGCCAAAGCAGTTGCTGGTGACCTCGATGCACGCCATCAAAAAAGCCGATGGCGACCGCATAAGACTGGGTCTGCTGATCATCGGTCAAGGCGCAATCTGGCGAATCTGAATCGTTGTACGCACTATCATGGATCTCGATCACGAGACGATAAAATCCTTTCTGCCTTGAGCTGCATAGACGTCGCGTCAAGAGGCTCGCTCTGGCCAATTCCTATGAGGCCATGGCGATCATGCATCTGCCAGCTCAAAGACTCGACTCTGGCCTCTGGAAAAGAGCTGGGAATCGCTAAAGAAAAGCTCTGGCCATGAGCAATTTGCCAAGCTTGCCTAGCGCTCAATTTTAGCACAGGCAAACAGTCTAGGGCCTGTTCAAAAGGCGCTAAACATTGCAAGCGTTCCGCTTCTTCAAGGGACTCCAATGCCTCAAGGGTGTAAGCTTGCGACAGTTGAAGCGAGCCTATAGAGAGCCGTTCGAGCGCCTCACAATAAGCCCCGCAGCCCAGCAAGAGTCCCAAGTCGTGCACCAAAGTGCGGATATAGGTACCCGAAGAAACCTCGTAGTAAAGATCTAGTTCCAGGGTTGTACCCATCGCATCCTGAACCTGCCGAACTGCCTCTAGCTTCAGGTCGAAAACTTCAATCTGGCGGCGTTTTTGCGCTAGGGTCTCTTCGGATAGTTGAGTGCCAGCCCGCGCATAGGCATAGAGGGGTTTGCCTTGCCACTTGACAGCAGAATAAAGGGGCGCCTGCTGCCACTGTACACCTCGAAAACGCTCTAAGCATGCATGGATTTTGCGATAGCCATCAGCCGACCACTGTTGAAGCTCCTCTTCGCTCAGTCGTCGTCCCCCAATCACTTGACCTTCGACGTCCTGCGTATCTCTTATCTCGCCAAGTCGGCATCTCGCGCGGTATGTTTTTTTGCCTTCTTGCAAGTAGCGCAAAACAGCGGTGCCACGCCCGAGTCCTAAAACCAGAAGACCCGATGCAAAAGGATCTAATGTGCCTGCATGCCCGACTTTTTTGAGAT
>JAEZYR010000077.1 GCA_023442635.1 Bacillota bacterium
GGCTACAAAAGCTGCTTCGATCGCTTTTTTGTTGGGATCTAACACAGCCAGCAGACAGTCATGAGCTAAGATCTGGCTGCCATTTTGGAGCTGTTCGCGCAAGTAACGAAAGCCTTGAGCTAAATCATTTTTGCTCGGCAAGAGTACCTCTGATCTAGCCCCCATAATAGCCGCCCATTCAGCCCTACCCCAAGTTGGAAAGCGCTGCCAAATCACTTCACCGTGTGCTGAGGTCAACTGCGTTTTCTTGGTATCCCCAAGCAGCCTGTCTTCCCGATCGATAGCCTGCAGGATGAGCTGCAGTTTAGGAATCGAGCGATAAACATTACGGCTTAGCTTCACGATCATGGCATAATTCGCCTCGCGATCGGCCAAGCGTTCAATCTGTTCGGCAGCTCCAAAGTAGAGCGCCTCAATGGGATTACTCAAGGCTGGATGCTGAAGCTTCAGTTTCAGATGTTCCTGCCCTCTCCCCATGGTTTCTAGCTGCCCAATCCGCATTCCAGTGAGATAGAAAAGCGGTTCTTCCTGCTTTTGGCCAAAGGGGGCTAGTTTTTTGAGCGCCTCCTCTTCTTCTAATCGGAGCTCATCTGGGTAAATTTCGCAGTCAAAATAGAAGGCTGCTTTTTCACCTTGGGCAGCCTGCCTTGCTTCATGAGTCAAAGCCTCCTGCTCTGGGTTTGAAGCCTCTGACCAGGGCTCGCCCTTAGCCTCTGCTTGCTCCTGACTTATCGCTGAGGCTTTGAGCTTTGTACAGGCCCTTTCGAGAGCCTGCTGAAAAGCTTGAATCTTGGTGCGCTCGACTTGGCATCCTAAGGCTTGAGCATGGCCGCCCCAGGCTAACACCTCGTTGCTGGCTTCTTCCATCACAGCATAGAGATTCTGGATCGATCCGCCTGCTCTACCTGACCCCTGCAAGCATCCTGGTTCTTCGGTGCTAGGAGCCAAGGCTATGACAGCCATCTCATATTTTTTGGCCAAGCGACTGGCTACCAAACCCAAAACGCCATGGTGCCAAGTTTCACCCCAGATAACAAGGATATCCTGCATCAGCCGCTCGGGCTCTTCTTCAAGTTGTTTTTCGGCATCCTGCAAAGCTTCTTGCTCATATTGTTTACGCCTGGCATTGATCGTTTCGAGCTCAAGAGCCAAGCGGCCAGCCTCTTCGGCGTCGTCTGCCATCAGCAGTTGCAGGGCGAGTTCCTGTCGTCCAAGCCGACCCGCTGCGTTAATGTGGGGCGCCAGAGTCCAGCCAACCTGTCGACTTTCGAGTTGGCGCCAATCTATTCTGCTTTGCTCACACAGAGCCGCCAGTCCTGGGGGAGGTGCCTGGCGCATCTGCTGAATGCCATGATAGACCAGACCGCGATTTTCGCCTGTCAAGGGCATCATGTCAGCAATCGTTCCCACAGCCGCCAGCGCTAAACCTGCTAACCAAGCATCTGCTTTGTCCAGGGTCTGCGCTAGGGCCTGGGTCAGTTTGAGCGCCACGCCTGCCCCACAATAAGCCGTCATATCTTCTTGATCCTGGCGCTGTGGATCCACAACTGCGTGTGCGACTGGCAAGCTCTCCCCTGGCAAGTGGTGATCTGTCACCACAACGGGTATGCCCTCGGCTTCCAGCTCCGCAATCGCCTCCATTTCTCGCACGCCACAATCACAAGTGAGCACTAAGTCTGGTTTGGCCGTGCGAATCGCGGTCATGCTCTTCTCTGAAAAGCCATAGCCTTCATCAATACGGTGTGGGACATAAGGCTGGACTGGCACGTTAAGGCGTTCGAAAAAGCGGCACAAAAGTGCTGTCGAGGTGAGTCCGTCCGCATCATAGTCACCATGGATGAAAATCAGACCCCGCCTTTGCACAATCGGTACGATCGCCTCCACCGCACGATCCATGTCAAGGAGCTTGAATGGATCGTCACAAGGCCAACTCGGCTCCGCCATAAAAGCTTCTCGCTCGCGAGCGCTTTTGAGGCCGCGTGCCCACAGAACACGCTCAGCCAAAGGTAGGTCAACGGCCTGTTCGAGCCGACTCTGCCAAAGTTGTCCTTCTATGCGATAGACTCCCATGCAACCTCCAAATAGACAAAACCCGAGACCTGGCGTCCCGGGTTTCTTATCCATAAAATCATCGAATCGAGTATGACAACAGGAATGCTGATCCATCAGTTCAACAAAGTTGTCATCCCAAATCTAAGCTCTTAGCGCTTGCGCTTACGGGCGGCCTCTGACTTCTTCTTGCGACGGACGCTAGGCTTCTCGTAATGTTCGCGCTTGCGCACCTCAGCGAGAATGCCAGAGCGAGCACATGAACGCTTAAAACGACGCAAAGCGCTGTCGAGGGATTCATTCTCCTTGACTCTGACTTCGGACACTTCTTCTCCCCCCTCTCTCTAGCAACGCTGACGCCTGTCTGTTGCGAATATCGGCGTACATTCTAGCACGTAAGTTCATGTCTTGTCTATCAAAGACCTTCTGTTGTCAGTTTTGGTCCCGCAATCAAATGGACATGCGTGTGAAAAACAGACTGTCCACCTTCTGCCCCAATATTGGTGATGAGGCGATAGCCCTTGTGCAGTTTTTCTTGCTCGACAATATTTTGGATGGCTGCTAGCAAGTGCTGTGCCATGTCGGGTTCTGCTGCGGTCATCTCCATAAAGTTCGCGCTATGCGATTTGGGGATGACAAGGACATGAAAGGGAGCTACAGGATGGATATCGCGTATAGCTAGCACATGCTGATCTTCATAAACCTTATCGCTGGGGATATCGCCCGCTATGATGCGACAAAAAAGGCAATCAGGATCTTGTTTCATCCAAAGCCTCCTCAGCCTAGTTGGCCTTTGATGGCTTCACGAGCCGCTGTCAGCGCCGCCTGTAATTGGCTGCTATCCTTCGCGCCGGCCTGAGCCATATCGGGACGTCCACCGCCACCGCCACCAGCAGCTAAGGCAGCTGCCTTAACCATTTGACCACAGTGTGCCCCTGCTTTGACAGCTTCTGGAGAAGCCATCGCCACAAATTGCAAGCGCCCCTCTTGCTCCATAGCCAACACAACAACTGCTGGGGCAAAACGATCCCGCAACTGCGCCGCGCTGTCGCGCAAAGCATCGGCTGTCATACTTGGTACCGTCTGAACCAGCACTTGGTAAGAACCGATTGTTTCAACGCTTTGCTCGACATCAGCCAATTGCGCTTGAGCTAGCTGACGTTCCAAATCCTCAGCCCGACGTTGCACTTGGCGGAGTTCTTCTTGCAGTTGGCGAATTTTGTCTAGAGTCTGGGCTGGCTCGACTTTGAGTTGACGAGCCAAGTTCTGGAGCTCTTCTTCGTGCTGTTGAGCGCGTTTCATCGCCTCCGCCCCTGTTACGGCCTCAATGCGGCGAACACCACTCGCAATAGAAGCTTCTGAGCAGATCGCAAAGCAACAAGCCTGTGAGCTGCGTTCCAAGTGGGTACCACCACAGAGTTCTAGGCTAAATGGCTCTTCAACACAGCCGTCTGCCGTTAAAGTGCCGCCCACACTAAGCACGCGAACAACATCGCCATACTTTTCGCTAAAAAGCGCCATCGCCCCTTCAGACCTTGCTTGTTCGAGCGAAAGCTCGCGCACGCAGATAGGCAAGTCAGCCAAGATCGCCTCATTCACCAGGCGCTCAACTTCCTTGATTTCTTCGCGGCTCATCGGGCGGCTGCAGCTAAAGTCGAAACGCAGACCGTCGGGTCTCACTTCGGAACCAGCCTGGCTGACTTCGTCGCCAATAACGGTTCTTAGAGCCTTGTGCAACAAGTGAGTAGCCGTGTGGTTGCGTGCTGTCGCCTGTCGTCTGTCAGCGTTGACCTCTAAGCGCAAGTTTGCGCCCTTTTGCAGCGTGCCATTGTGGATGATGACTTGGTGTAGGTAGACCCCATTGGCCGTTTTCGTGGTATCCACAATTTCACCGCTGACACCTTCGGCTTCAAAAAGGCCGATGTCGCCGACCTGGCCACCAGCTCTGGCGTAGCAGGGGCTGACATCTGTAATGAGAATTGCAGGCGTACCAGCACTGACCAAGTCAACCGCAAGCAGTTCAGTCTCTTCGCCTTCGCCCTCTTGGATCACAAGGCCGAGTACTTGCGCCTTGGCCGTCAACTGCTTGTAGCCGACAAATTTTGTGGCTGGCAAGGCCTCAATCTCGATGGGCAAGGCTGCATGTGCCCAAGCTGATCCGCCTTTGGCAAGCAAGGCCTCTCGAGCCTGCTGTCGTTGTTTGGCCATTTCTTCTTGGAAGCCTGCCTCATCCACGCTAAAGCCAGCTTCAGCGGCAATTTCGCGGGTTAGATCCAGGGGGAAGCCATCGGTGTCATGAAGGCGGAAAACCTCAGCCCCAGTCAACTGCGTGCGCCCCTCTGAACGAGCCAATTCCATCTGGCCATTAAGGCGGCGCATGCCCTGGGCAATGGTTCTGGCAAAGCGGCCTTCCTCTCGCTCAATAACACCAAGAATATAGGCTTCCCTTTCGGCTAGTTCAGGGTAAGCGCCTTTGGAGTGTTGGATAACACGCTGGGCCACTTCGCCCAAAAAGAGGCGTTCGACACCCAACAGGCGGCCATAGCGTGCAGCCCGGCGCAAGAGTCTGCGCAAAACGTAACCGCGCCCCTCATTGGATGGCAAGATACCATCGCTAATCATCATGGTCGTTGAGCGGATATGGTCTGTCACCACGCGAATCGCTACGTCCGTTTTGGGATCATCGCCGTAGTTCACGCCTGCAATCTCACACACGAGGTTGAGAATATCGCGGATCGTGTCAACTTCGAAAAGGTTATCTACCCCCTGCATGAGGCAGGCGATGCGCTCAAGGCCAGCACCCGTATCAATGTTGCGCTGCTTGAGAGGGAGATAGCTGCCATCTTCTTGGCGATCAAATTGCGTGAAAACGAGGTTCCAAAACTCTATGTAGCGGTCGCCTTCTGAACCTGGATACTGTTCAAGGCCTGGAATATCATAGGCCTCCCCACGGTCATAGAAAATCTCAGAGCAAGGGCCGCAAGGACCCGTTCCATGCTCCCAGAAATTGTCTTCCTTTCCGAGTCTGACGATATGGTCCTCAGGAAGACCCACCACCTCATGCCAAATCTGATAGGCCTCATCATCTTCTTGGTAGACCGATACATAGACGCGCTCTGGCTCCATCCCAAGCACTTCTGTCACAAAGGACCAAGCCCACGGAATGACCTCTGCCTTGAAATAATCGCCAAAGCTGAAATTGCCTAGCATTTCGAAAAAAGTACCGTGGCGAGCTGTGTGGCCTACACGATCAATATCGGGCGTCCGAATACACTTCTGGCAAGTTGTAACGCGACGGCGTGGCGGAATTTGCGTTCCACGGAACCATGGTTTCATGGGGGTCATGCCTGCGTTAATCAAAAGCAGAGAAGGATCGTTCTCTGGTACCAAGGAAAAGCTGGGCAAGCGCAGATGTCCTTTGGATTCAAAAAAGGCCAGATATGCCTCACGAATTTCATTGACGCCCATAAAGCGCATAGGATATTCACCTCATTTTCAAACTTGTCTCAAAGTTTACTCGAAAGACTGCAACGGCTCAACGCCGAAACTGCTGTGCTACGTGCTTTTTAGCAAAAGAGAGGCAGGCGCTCTTGCCTACCTCTCGTACATATGAGTTGTTCAAAACAGAAGCTCTTCTTGCACAAGAATCAGGGCTTCTGCCCTATCTCGGGCTTAAGGTAGCTTGATTTCGTCACCTGGGTTGATCAGATGACCAACACCTTCCCAGCCGTTGACTTCGACAATCTTCTTCAGATAGGTCTGAATGTCGCCGCCACCTGCATGTTCCTTAGCGATCTTCCAGAGGCTGTCACCTGCCTTGATTTTGTAGGTCTTAGCAGGAGCTGCTGTCGTGGTCGCGGCAGTTGTTGCCTTCGTGGTTGTGGGAGCTGGTGTAGGTGCTGGCGTCGGTGTGGGTGCTGGCTGTAGACCACCAGCTGGCTGTTGGCCGTTAGCAGGCTGCTGGCCATTAGCAGGTTGCTGACCATTAGCTGGCTGTTGGCCATTGGCAGGTTGCTGGGCACTGTTGAGCGACTGTTTGCTATTGAGATCGCTGTTGTTTGGGGAACGGCTGGGTATCACAACCTGCCCTGGCTGATTTAGATTAGGTAGCGTAGAGGTTGTAGTTGTGGTGTCCGAGCCCGAATTTGAGGCAGAGACCGCCGGCGTCACTGGATTCTTACGCTGCTGGCGACCACTCATGCAAGAACGCACAATAAACACCAGCAGAATCACAATGATGACACCCAAGGCCACTGCTGCGATTTTTTTGAGTTTGTCAGGATCCTCAGCCACTGAAGGTTTCAAAACACGACTGGGTACTGGCTGCTTGTCCTCCCAATAGTTCTCATCTTCATACTGTTCCGCACGCGCATGCTGCTCAGCATCTTCGTACCAAGTATCGGCATCTGGCTGCCAAGCGCTCGGAGCAGGTTCTTGCCAAGCTGCGTCATCACCCCAGCTGTCATCGGCTGCGGCTTGGAAATCTTCTTTTGGCTTATCCCAGGTAGCCAGATCTTGTTCAGCCTGCTCTCCTTCTGCTGTTGGCTCAGCAGACCACTGATCGGGCTGTTCATCCCAAGTCATCGGGCTAGCCGAGGTATTCGCCCAGTCCTGCGCAGTTCCTTGTTTCTCTGCGGACAAATTTTCTTGGGAACGATCGTTTGGCTCATGCTCCTCAGGTGCTGAAAAACTCGACGTTTCAGGTTCAGGATTTGGAGCAGGTGTTGCTGGCCACTCTTGGGCTGGTGCATAAGCTGGCACCTGGCTAGCCACAGCAGCCTCGTCACGCTGGCGTTCTGAATTGACGGTATTAAAGCGTCCCGAATTACGGCCAAAGCCACGCGCCAAGGTGCTCCGCCCGAGTCGATCGATCGTAATCACATCATCGACATAGCCAATCATGAACTGCAGGGCTTCATTCGGCAACTGCTCGGTCGCAATATCCATCACACGGCCAGCTGCCTCAGCCTGATCCTCTGCTTCGTCCAGAATCTGTAGCATCTGGCGCTGACCAATGGCTTCCATGACCTCGCGATTGCAGAGAATGAGGCAATCATCTGGCTTAAGTTGGGCAATATTGGAATAGCGAATCGTACCTGCGATGCCTGCTGCAAAGTCATCCATGTTCTGCAGAGGATGACCATAATAGTCAACAGGTTCAAGTTGGAAATCATCCTGAGTCAATGGGTAGAGCGCATCATCGCGATACAAATAGCAGCAGCCTCGGCCGAGCGTCAGCGCTGCCATCTCACCATCCTTGAGGATGATGCCAGCAAAATAAGGCTGGCGAGCTGTTCCATCCGATAGCGTCAAGCGACCTGCCACATTGACGGCACACTCAGCGAGATCGTTGATCTCTTCGTCGATGTTGCGGTACTTGTTTTTCTTCATGTCGTCGCAGATCTTGTTCAAGATGCTGCGGTTACCATCATCTCCACTCACAGCATCACGAACGCCATGAGAGGAAGCATAAATAGCGAAAAAAGCGCCCCGATCTTCACGATCTAGGGTTAAGTCAGCAAAATTCAATTCACGTCGGCTATTCGCACGACCATCCATGTAGAAAGCGTCCACAGCGCCTACATTCGAAGTGTAGCGAGCCGTGATCGTCGTCGCAAGACGAGTATTTCTAGCCATAAATGAAGTCCTCCAAACAAGGGATAAGCGGCATATTTTTTGTGAGTATAGCACACCCAGTGCAGGCTTTTTTAATAAGAGATTAAAATGCCTGGATTGCTCAACAGCAGACAGCGATTGAGCCTAAGCGTGATGAGGTTGATTTATGATCTCAGCTCTAGCAAGCTGAGGCTAGTTAGCCCAAGGAGAATCTTGTCTTGAAAAAAGCGTTTCTAGCCCTGCCCTACTCACAGACAAGCAGCACAAGCCGCACAAGAAGCACAGGCTGTTTGCCTCTGACCCTGATAGGCTGCTGCCGTACCGCCCTGTCCCGTCTCACGCAAGGCGCTCGGAAGTGAGGCGCCCACATCGCGGGCGGTAAGAATCATGGCATCCAAATCAACGATCCCAGACAAGCCTGCCAAGGCCAAACGCGCTGACAAAAGTGCATTCAAAGCTGCAATCGCATTGCGCCGCTGACAAGGCGCTTCAACAAGCCCATGTATCGGATCGCAAACCGTCCCGAGCACATGCTGCAAGGCCGTCGAAGCCGCCGCATAAACCGCCTCCAACGATGCGCCCCCCAGACTGACTAAAGCGCTAGCAGCCATGGCTGAAGCCGAACCAGTTTCCGCCTGACAGCCGCCTTCGGCCCCCGAAACTGAGCCATTCGCCATGATGATCAATCCGATCGCTGAAGCCACGAATAAGGCCTCAATAATGGCCTCATCGCTATACTGCTGTTCTTCTTGTGCTACGAGAAAAGAAGCTGGCAGAACACCCGAAGCGCCTGCCGTCGGAGCGGCCACAATAAGACCCATACTGGCGTTGCTTTCGAGAACGGCCATGGCATAGGCCGCCAGTCGTCCCAAGATATCCGTCTGTCCCTTTTGAAGCTGTTCAAAGGCCAAAAGCTTAGCGGCTTCTCCTCCAATAAGGCCGCCCATGGTGGGTTGATGTTCCGCCAGTCCTAAATCAATAGACTGCTTCATCACTTGCCAAACACGGCGCATGCGAATCAAATGATCCTGGGGATCACCTCCAAAAAGCAAGCACTCCCGTCCGAGCATGAGCGGAAAGAGCCCTAGGCCTGTGGCCTGAGAGCAAGCAGCCAGATCTTTGGCGTTTTGGGGCGAAAGCTCTTCGACACCAAATCGCCTGCCCATCGCTCGACTAAGTTCTTCCCCAGATGCATTTGATAAAAAGGGAAAGGCTCGCCCCATATCCATGCCTGCGTTTTGGCAAGCTTCGTAGAGTTCTCGGCAACTGATGGAGGGCAAGGGCGCACGGAGAGGCATGGCTTCGACACTGACGGCTGGCACCAACAAAGCCTGCTCAACCCATTTCAGCTGTTCGAGTTCTTCTGGAATAGCTGGCAAAATGGCCTCATCCGTTTCGACAATTGTCCACGCGATACGCCCACGTTCTTCGCGGTAAAGTTTCATGAAAGCAATATTGATGTGGGCATCACTCAAACGGCTCGCAATGGCTGCAATGACACCAGGGCGATCGACATGGCGCAAGACCAAGGTATTGTAGCGACCAGTCACCTCGAGGTCGACGCCGTTGATGCGTGTGATGACAGCGCGTCCTCCCCCCGTTGAAACACCGCGAACATCCAAGACTTCACCCCCTACAGTTTGCAGACGAATATCCACCGTGTTGGGGTGCATGTCCTGTTCGTCTTCGCCCTGTAAGAAACTGACCTGTAGGCCACGCTCAGCTGCGAGTTGGTGGCTGTCTCGAATGCGTGGATCATCGGGGCCAAGACCCATGGCACCAGCTAAAAGAGCTCGATCCGTACCATGTCCGCGATAGGTGTGTCGAAAGGATCCATAAAGTGTAAAAGACACCGCCTGTAGCTCGGCAGTCAAGAGCCTGGACGCAATAAGCGCAATGCGCAAAGCCCCCGCAGTATGGGAACTAGATGGGCCTATCATAATAGGGCCAATCACATCAAAAGCGCTGATCTCATTCGCACGCATAGCAAGATCCTCCCGTGTCTGGTCAGTCTAGCAAATCATTCGCTCCACCGTGCAGCGAATTGCACGCCATGTCCATCTTCATCCGAAGGAAAAGGCAAGTTCACTCGGGAGGAAAGTCCGTGTGCTTTTGCTTGTCTAGATTGGCCGTTTTTCTTGACAGCTTCTTATGTTTTGTTATCATGCAGACACTTGGGCTCGTAGCTTAGCTGGGAGAGCGCCGCGTTCGCATCGCGGAGGTCGAGGGTTCGATCCCCTTCGAGTCCACCAGTGAAAAGGGCGAGACACAACTGCTGTGTCCGCCCTCTTTAATTCTTACTAGCGAGGCTTGAGACCCCACCCTTCTTTCTCAGCACAAACCCCTCTCCTCTGGCTTAAGCAAGACACCAGGGGCGCTTCTTAGACAAAACTAGGCAAGCCTTATCCCTACAAGCAGCTATTTTCTACCAGGGAAAATTTTGTTAGGTGCATAACCCACATAACGCTTATAGACCTTGTTGAAATATTTATAATCTACAAAGCCCACCATCTCCGCAATTTCGTACAAGCGATAGCCGCCTTGCTGTTGCAGTTCGACCGCCCGACTGATGCGATAGTAATTCAAGAAATCATGGAAGGTATAGCCTGTTTCGGCCTTGAACTTAGCATTTAAATGCGTGCAAGAAAGGTTCAGAGCCTGACTCAAATCCGTCAATGAAATCCGCTCCGCATAGTGTTCTTGGATAAAGCGCAGCATCTCTGCCGCGTAAGGATTCTGAATTTTGCTGACTTCAAGGGCAGTCGCCAAGGGTATCGCTTCTTCATGAGCGGCTTCAGCCACCTGCTGGCGTTGTCTCATCCGTTCGAGGCAGGCTTGTAGTTCATGTAAATCGAGCGGTTTCAGCAAATACTCCACTACGCCGAGATGGATAGCCTGTCTTGCATATGGTCATAGCGCGGCCAAGTCTGGCACTACCTTCACCTGCCCGAAAGTCTGCTATAGATCTTCAGTTGGCAAAATGTCATTGTCAGCCAAAACGTCTGGCATCTGTCGCATGCTGTCTGCTTCACTCAGGCACCTGATGATGCGACAAGGTACACCTGCCGCAAAATGGCCGGCAGGTATGTCTCGCGTCACCACCGAACCAGCCCCAATGACACAGTCATCTCCTATGCTAACCCCTGGGCAAACCGTCACCGAAGCGCCAAACCAGCAATTTTTCCCGATGTGAATGGGCTTGGCGTAGCAGAGTCGTTTGACCTCGCCAGTCGCTGTTTTCATGGCCTGTCGTTCTGTGCTTAGCATGGGGTGCAAGGGCGTGACAAGCGTCACATTCGGGCCGAAATTGCAGCCCTCACCAATCGTGACTTCTGCATCATCCTGCACCGTAAAGTTAAAGTTAGCAAAGACATGTGCTCCTATTTTTGTGTGCTTACCATAGTGAAAAGCAATGGGACCTTGAATCCGAACGCCCTCTCCCATTTCGCCTAGGATGTCTTGCAGTATGCGCTCTCGCTTTTCGTATTCATCCTCATATGTCTGGTTGTAATCGACATTCAGGTTGTGGGTTTTGAGCTTGATGGCCACAAGTGCTGGGTCAGCTGGACAAAAGAGCTGGCCTGCAAAGATTTTCTCCTCTTCTGGGCATGTAGCGTGCATGGTCTTCCCTCACTTTTTTTTGAGCATTCTAAGAGAAAATGCTGCGCTGAAATGTACGGAACTTTTTCTCCTAGGTTGTAAATGTTCTTAGCAATCACTAACTATCCGTTAGAATATGCTATATTCACTTGTATCCAAGCTCAGGCATACCATCTTTTCTGGAGGTTATCCATGAAGAAAAAACTGCAAGAATCGGCAGAGAATTACCTGGAGAATATTCTCATCCTCCGCCTGCAGCAGAACCAGGTGCGCTCAATCGATCTCGCCAACGCGATGAGATTTAGCAAACCGAGTGTCTCTCGTGCAGTGCACCTACTTGAGGATAATGGCCTACTCCACATCGACCAAGAGGGACTCTTGCATTTAACCGAGCAAGGTGAGGCGCTGGCTGTGCGCATTTATCAGCGCCATCTTGTCTTACTCGCCTGGTTTGAGTCGCTCGGCGTTTCACCTCGTACAGCTGCTCGCGACGCCTGCCGTATTGAGCACATCATCTCAGAAGAGACGTTCGAGGCCATTCATCAGCGACTCGAGGAGCAGGGTGTCCTACATCCCGAAGCGAATACAGAATCTTTGGCGGCCTGGCACGAAGCCATGATTGAAGTGAGTGACGAGGCCGTTTCTGAGCTTGCACTCAACCAGCACCACGACGAGTAAGTTCTCCCCAAGGCAGCGTTTTTGTCAGCTCAAAACAAGGCCTTCCTCATGCCCAGCTTTGCATGGTGAAGGCCTTTTGCTTTGTGATCGTGGCCTGATCCTATACCTTCATGCGTTCCTAGGGTCGACCCTTTTAGCC
>JAEZYR010000109.1 GCA_023442635.1 Bacillota bacterium
GTCTAATTCTGGCGGAAGGCTATCTAGAGTGGTGCGCAGCATGGCAGCAGCTTCGTCCATCAAGTCGATTGCTTTATCAGGCAATTGGCGGCCAGAGATATAGCGCTGCGAAAGCCGACAACAAGCGATGACGGCAGCATCCGAGATGCGAATGCCGTGGTGTATTTCGTAGCGTTCCTTGATGCCGCGAAGAATCGAAATGCTGGCTTCAACGCTGGGCTCAGAGACCAGCACGCGCTGAAAACGGCGTTCCAAAGCGCCATCCTTTTCGATGGACTCGCGATACTCGTTGAGGGTTGTTGCGCCAATGAGTTTGATTTCGCCACGCGCCAAAAGCGGCTTCATCATGTTGGAAGCATCGAGAGACCCCTCGCTTTGACCTGCGCCCACGATGGTATGCAATTCATCGATGAAGAGGATGATTTCTCCGTCAGCAGCCTTTAAGGCTTCAAGAATTTGTTTGATGCGTTCCTCAAATTCACCTCGAAACTTGGTGCCAGCGACCACGGATCCCATATCGAGAGACAAGATGCGACGTCCAGCCAAAGGCTCAGGAACATCTCCTTTGGCGATGCGTTGAGCCAGGCCTTCAACCACGGCTGTTTTGCCGACACCGGGTTCTCCGATGAGGACGGGGTTGTTCTTTTTGCGCCGCGAAAGAATGCGTTCACAGTTGTGAATTTCCTCATCACGGCCGATGACGGGGTCGATTTTGCCAGCTCGAGCCTCAGCCGTTAAGTCGCGGCAGAACTGCTCAAGGATGCCTTTTTCTTCGGGGTTCTCTTCGCCTTTTTGCCGCCGCTCTTGCAAGGCATCCAAACAACGTTGGTAATTCCAGTTGTAAGTCTCGAAGAACTTGGCTACCTTACTGTGCTTGTCCTGCAAGAGAGCCAGGAGAAGGTGGCTGATTTGAACCATGCTGTTTGCTTCGCTGTCAGCACGATCCTCCGCCTTGAGCAAAATCCGCAAAAGACCTTGGCTATAGTGGATGTTTTCGGCATCGCTTGTAGTAGGCAAGTTGTTGAGCTGTGCATTGAGTGCCTGGACCAGAGCAGAAGCGTCAACTTGCTGACTCAAAAGCAGTTGATAGCCTAGGCTGTCTTTGGCCTGAAAAAGGGCGTAGGCCAAGTGCCATTCATTAGTCATGGCGTGACTGCGGCGCAGGGCTTCTTCGGAAGCGCTGCGAAGGATGTCGAGAGCTTGAGGACTATAGTGATCGAGTTTCATAGACCTTTCCTTTCTACGGATGCGAGAATGGCCGTATCTAGCTAGATGAAAACCTATTTGACTTTATTTGACTTTTGTAGTTTACGCCTTTTGCAGGTGTAATGCAAGTGTTTTTCAAAGAAAGTCAGAAAAAGTTAAATGGAGCCAGGGCGCGAAAGAAGAGGGCTTGAAAGCGCTTGCTAAGTAGGGTCAGAGCGATAGAGCTCAGCTTGCATAAAACAGGGCTCAGCTTGCGTCAAGTACGATTAGACATAGAAAACGAGCCCCCTTTAGGGACACCCTAAAGGGGGCTCGTCGGAAGGCAGCCCTAAACGCCTGTCGTCTTAGCGATTGCCGTGAGGGCGATCAACCGTGAAACAGGCAACATCACGAATGAGCGGCTCGAAGTTCACACCGCGGCGTTGGTGATCGGGTTGGTGACTGGATAGCTCGACTGCCTGATAGAGCAGCTCTGTGGCGAAACGCGTGCTTTCGATCAGTCCCTTGCCAGCAACGAGACAGGCCACTAGGACAGAACAGAAGAGGTCGCCTGTGCCATGGAGGCGCAAGGGATGCATGAGTCCTGTAACGGATTGGCGCTCGCCGTTCTGGCTAGCCACAATATTGGTCACCGTATCGCCTTGCTGGATGCCTTTGAGCACGACATGTTTGGCGCCTAGGCCGAGGAGGGCGTCCAACAGACGATCGATGAGGTCTTGGCTAGGCGCTTGCCCTTCGTAGGGGAGGCCAGTCAACAGCGAGGCCTCAGTCAAATTGGGTGTGAGCAGTTCGGCAACTTGAGCCAGGCGTTTCATCTCCTGGCACATAGCTTCCGTATAGGTTTTATAGGGCTGGCCATTGTCCCCCATGACAGGATCAATAAAGCGGAGAGCTGACGGGTAGCGCTCGGCCAAATCCAGGATCAGTTGGATTTGTTCGCCAGACCCCAAAAAGCCTGAATAAAGGGCATCCAGCTCGACGTCGATGGCCTGCCAAGCGTCAATATAGGCTGGCAGATCCTCGCTGGTATCGCGGAAGGTGTAGTGTGGATAGCCTGTGTGAGCCGAAAAGAGGGCGGTGGGAACAGGACAAACGTCGATGCCAGCAGCTGCTAGAACGGGCATGACGACAGCCAATGAGCACTTGCCATAGCCACAGAGATCGTGGATGGCGGCTACACGGGGGACATAGTTAGCGCGGGGCTGAAACATTTTGGGATCTGTCATAAGAAAACCTCCTATGGGCTATAGGGTGCACAACGCCAGTATTCTAGCAAAGCGCACCCTATCGCGGTGATAGACAACAGAGGGCTGAGCCAGGCGTGTACAGGCACTAAATGCCCATCATCAGCGCCAAACACACCTGGAAATTCTGCCCTGTACTAGGCAGTCAGGTTCATCAGTTGGGTGCAAGGCGAGCGATCTCAAGCTCAGATTTCCATAAAAGAGGCGTCAAGGGAACGAGGCTGGTGCAGAAGAAGTGGACTTGTTCTTGATGTAGAGTTAGATAAAAATTGAGGTCTAAACCCAGTCGATGGGCAAGCCAAGCTCTAGGCTTCTAACGATTCATGTTTGTGCCGCTTGCGATCAAGCAGCCATGTAGAAATGGAGGAAAGGGTCTGCGCCAGCCAAATAAGCAAAAAAAGTCCCCGAAGAAAAAGAGGCTATTTTTGGCGCTTGGCTTAATGGCTTTGCTTGTTTTGCCTGCTGTGATTTGGGGCGTGCAACGCTACCTTAACGCCCAAACACCCTTAGAGCAGCTGGCGAATGCGCTGAAGTCAGGCCAGCTTCGGCAAGTGCGTGAAATTTATTTTTCCAGCTGCTATGGACAAGCGAATTGGCAAAATGAAGCCCAGCAAATGGTAGAGGCGTACCTAAAAGAGCAACTCGAACGCTATTTGAATGGGCAGGTTGACTTGCGCAGTCTGGAACGCAGCTTTTTTGATCTCAACCATAGCGGTATCTATATTCAGCCCGATTTTCAACACGATTTCTCACAAACATTGGAGCAGCAGAAGAGGCGCATGGAAGCGTGGCAGGCTGGCCAAACCTATGAAGTGACTGGCAATCGCTTGGCGGCTATTGCAGCCTATGCCCAAGCGGCAAGCGGGCATAGATCCATGGCAGATCCAAACAGCGTGCCTAGAGAGCCTGAGCATCCTGAGGCTGAAAGCCGGGCGCAGGAGGGCTTGGAGCGCTATGCGCAAACGCAAGAAACAGCCATCAAGAATCTATTAGAAAAAGCTGACTACCAAACGGCTCAACCCTTAATCACCCAGAGTTTGTTGGCTATTGACCGCCTACAGCAGCAGACGGTTCTGCCAGAACTTTTGGAGACCTGCCAACACCTACGCCAGAACTTGAGCGTGCTAGAGAAGCAGATTGTGGATCCTACAAGAGCAGGAGCCAAGAGTCCTTATCGCCAAAGCGTCTCATCCTATCTAGAGCGAATGGAACAAGCTAAAAACTACACAGCAGCCTCAGCTCTTCTCCAGATGGCTCAAGAAGAGGCGCGTCGTTCTTTGCGCCTGTCCAAAACGCAGTGGGCCACTTTGGGTATTTCACCCGTCGAAGACCTCAAGGCGCTAAGCGCTGAGAGCAAGCGCTTGGATCTACTTCGTGCACAAGAAAAGCAAAAAGACTGGAGAGCCTTTTTTCAACAAGAGCCAGAGCGTTTCTGGCGGCTTTATTTTTCTGGGCGCGACCCTCTGAAAAAGCCAGAGCACGACAGCAGGGAGTGGCCATCAGCAGAAGAACTGATCAGGCAGCTTGAACAGACACAATACAACCTTTATAGCTGGATGCAGCATTTGTCAGGCGCCAGCGAGCGCTACGACAGCCTGATGCACGGAAGGGGCGAAGAAGCGGATCCAAAAGCCACAGTCGCTGAGCCTAGCGGAGCCTTTGGCCAGGGCTTTCTTTGGCGTATAGAACCTGGCAGCCGACGTCAGAGCCTTTGGTTGGAAGGCCTGCCGCTAGGAATGGATGAGCTTCATCTGGAAGTGCAGATTGCCGATCGAGAGCTAGAGAACCTTCCCAGCGGTCAACATTTGCAATTGCTTTTGCGAGGGGATCGAGGCCGCCTAGGCTTATGGAACCTGACGACGGGCACTCAGCGCTTACTTTGCCCTGTGGCCGAAGCAAACCAAGTCCTTTTTGAACTGCAGCTTGTTGATGCCGAGGGGCTGCCTGTAGCCTTGCCCAAAGAAGGCTTTCGGCTCCGACTAAGGGGCTATTTTGCACTCCGAGAAAAAGAGGCAAGCCTCTCGTGGATACAGCGACACTTGCTGCGCCAAGAAATAGAAAAAATTGCCAGACGGCCAAGACCTTTGGATCTCTCCAAGGCAAAACTGAGCTCATGGGTTACGACGCCAAAGTGGGAAGAAGTACCTGAGGCTGACCCGTTGCCGAAGGCCAAGTCGCCAACACGGTTCTTTTCGCAAAAAGCTGAACAAATCGTCTTTGACGCCGAACATAGCGCCTATCACTGGCGGATTCCAGGCAGTCGACAAATCGACATGAGAGTCAGTGATCTCCAGCTAGAGGGGGGATGGCCCAGCTCCCTGCGCATAGTTCTGCAGTTGGAAGGTGATGGCATAAGCCTATGGAAAAAAACGCTGACGGCACCTGAGGACTTAAAACAAGTCTTTATGGAACGCCTGACTTTTCCGTGGCGAGTGGAGCGTTTGAGCCTTCGAGCCTATTGGCTGGATCAGCAGGGACGCCGTTTGCCCATGCAGGGATTAGAATCGGCATGGCAGTTGGAGTTGGCCGAATGAGCAAGAAGGCTAATACGAGAAAAAGGCTGCCATCGGAGCGGCATTCACAGATTCTGTTTTGGCTAGGTATTGGCCTCATGCTTTTGCTGCTCTTTGCTTTGACGGCCTACAATCTTTTGCAGTATGGGCGCAATCCGCAAGAACTCAGTCGCTTTGAGAAAAGCTTGAATGGTGGAGACTACCAGGCGGCTGAACAGTGGTATAGCAGTGAGATACGCGGCAATCCTGCCCTAGAAATCAAAGCGCAGGCCTTACTGGTGCAGCGCATCGAGCAGCTCAAACTGGCTTACGCAGAGGGCCGACTGACAGCTCAGGCCTACCAAGAGGCGCTCCAAGCCATGGGCAATTGGGGTGGAGCCAGACAAAAAGCGATTTTGGCCTTGAATGGTGATCTAGAGCCTCTAACACGATCAAAAGAAGCTTATGTTCAGGCCAAACAGGCTGAGGAAGCTGGTCACATTCAAGAAGCTATTCAAGCGTATCAAAAGGTTCTGCTGATCGACCCTCACTATGAGGAGGTGCAGAGACTGCTGGCACTCTTGCAGGCTCGCTATCAACGCAATCAAGAAAATGCTTTGTCAGCTGAGTTGAGTAGTGGCCAGCTTACAGCGGCTGAACAGCGTTTGGAGGAAATGAAAACCGTTCTGGGATCGAGAATCGATTTGCAGAATTGGCAGCTTCGTATCAGCCAGGCCAAGGAAGAAAAAGCGTGGCATCAAGCCAAAGAAGAGGCGCAAACAGCCATCAGACAAGGCGACTGGCAGGCTGTGAGTAAGGCTCTGCAGCACTTGTCTAGTTTGGCTGGCGATCAGTTGGAACGCTGGCAGACCTATGTAGGCCTCAAAAATGCCATGCTCGAGGAATTGCTGCAGCGTTTTGACTTTTTGTTGCAGACCCAAAGAGCCTCAGAAGCTAAGGACTTGCTTCAAGTCGCGCGAGAAGCCTTTCCAGGAGAACCGCTTCTAGAGGCACTCTGGCATTGGCAAACAGGCAGGCTTAGGTCTTAAATTTGCTACGGCTGTTGGTTCGGAGCAGAAGCAGGACCGCAGCGATATGGGCTTACACGGCCTAAATACCTTGCAAAAGGTGCATGACGAAAATCCGCAGGCCAATGAGGCAGAGCAAGGCGCCGCCCAGATAGAGGGCGATGCGCTCGAGGGCACAACCAATTTTTTGACCCAAGAAGACAGCTAGCAAACTTAAACAGGCAGTCACACAGCCAATGCTGACGATGGTTGTCAGAGGCGTAAACCCGAGTAGAGAGAAGGAAAGACCGACCGCCAAGGCGTCCACGCTTGTGGCCAAGCCTTGTACGGCGAGTAAGAACCAGGGAAAAGTGTCGAGCTGAGGTGTTTCGCAGGCGAGCTTTGTCCGCCAGGCCTCCCAAAGCATGTGCCCGCCGATACCGCCAAGCAAAATAAGGGCAATCCAATGGTCAAATTGTTGGATGGAGGCAGCAAAGAAGCGGCCTACACGATAGCCCAAAAGCGTCATGAGGGCTTGAAAAAGGCCAAAACAGAGGGCTATAGACAAAGCGGTAGACCAACGCCAACGGCGCAGGCGCATACCGTTGGCTAGGGCTACCGCAAAGGCATCCATAGCCAATGCAAGACTGATACTAAGAATTTCAAGCCACATATCGGGCTAGTATAGTGTGAAATAGGTGAAGAACCAATGTTCTTTCTTTAGCCAAGAGGCTGGCGAGACAAGAAGCCAGGCTGCATATCGTTCAGAGCTGTGTTGTTGTCAGCTACTTTTGGCGTGGCTTCGGGCGTGCTTTCTTTTGGGCGTGCTTGATTTGGGAAGCTCAAGGTCACCACAAAAAGATCGTCCTCGACTTGCAGGGTAAAGACACCGCCCAAAACTTCTGTCAAACTTCGGGCAATAGAGAGGCCGAGACCTGAGCCTTCGCCACTGCGTGCCAGATCACCGCGTACGAAACGATCCATCAAAGCTTCTGTTGAGAGATCAATCGCTTGAGCTGAAACATTTTTGATCCGCAGTTGCCAGCCAGACCTAGATTCAGGCAGCGGACCGTAAGATAGGTGAGCGCGCGAGCCAGGCAGTGCGTACTTACACACATTGCTCAAGAGGTTGTCGAGAATACGCCAGAGCAAGCGACTGTCACTGAGGCAGATAAAAGGCTGTTCGCTAGGCGCCTGGATTTGTAGGGTGAGCTGTTGTTTGCGAAAGCGAGCGTCGTATTCACCAGCGGCTTGGGCGAGCAATTCACCCAGACTGATCTCCTCCCACTGGACTTGCACATTACCAGAACTGGCCTTGCTAGCCTCAATAAGATCTTCGGTCAGTGTTTTTAAGCGCCAAGCCTTTTGTTCCAAAATTTCGAGGTAGTTTTGTTTTTCTTCCTCACTCAGGTTGGGGCGTTGCAAAAGGTCTATGTAGCTAATGATCGCGGTTAAAGGGGTCTTGAGATCATGAGAGACATTGGTGATGAGCTCTGTTTTGAGTCGTTCGCTTTTGAGCTGGGCATCGAGGCTGGCTTTTCGGCCTTGACGCAATTGCTCAATTCCCTCCAATAGATGGCGACCTTGCGTCGAAAGGACACCTTGGAATTGATGGTCTAAATCGCCTTCGGCTAGGCGCTGGACATGCTTGCCAAGGCTGACTTGATTGCGCAATTCTCGCACAAATAGGTGCTGTGGCAAGAGGAAGCCTAAGAAAAGGAGTATACAGCCCAGGAAGGCGAGCCAAAAACTGTGAGAAGCGATGGCCACGGTCGTCAGGAAAGCGAAGACAAGCCAGACTGCAGTGTATATATACATCTGTAAATTCAGGTTTAAGTCACGCAGACTGCGCAGGCAGAAGCGGATGAAGCGCAAGGTCCAGCACGTGTCGATGAACTTGTGCAATTTGGCTCGGCGGACACAGGTGAAAATAAAGAGGTTCAGGTATATGACGCCCAAGGTAATAACGGCGAGCAAGCCGATAGCTAGGCGCACACAAAGGGTCTGGAAAGCGCTTTCATCAAAGAGCTGTTTGCTGCCCTGGAGGAAACTGCCCATAACGGATCCACTAAAGCCGTAGTCATTGAACCCGAAAAGGGAGCGCAGAGAGATAAATAAGAGAGGCGAGGCGATGAGAATATCCAGAAAGAAAAGAAGCTCCAAGGGGATGTAATCGAACCAGGCCAGTTTAGCCTGCTCTGAGAGGCTTAGATCATCGAGATTGCGACGGCGGGTGTAGCCGGCTGCGATGATCAGCCACGTGAAGCTGACGGCAGCTAGCACTAGGCTGACAATGAGGGCGAGACTGAGGGGCAAAATAGGCAGGTTCAAAAAGCGCCAGAGGGTCCAAAGCCCGTGGAATCCGTCAAAGTTTGAGGGGGATACTTGGGGTGTTAAGAGCAATTCTGAAAAGTTGCTGTTGCTGTTTAAGAGGGTCTGTGTGCGGTGATCACCGTAGAGGACTTCGTCTGTTGTACTGCGGTAACGATAGAGATAGGGCTTCCCATCTACAGTAGAGAGGGGGGCGGAAGGACTCTGTGGGCTTGAGACCTGATCTTGGCTTAGGTGCTGGAGCTGAGGCGCAACACCACCTTGACGCTGGAGAAGAAAGACTTCTTGACCGCGCAAGATCAAAAAGGCCTGGTTATCGCTCTCTAAGCTATTCAGATTATTCAAATAGCCTCGAATTTCATCCTTTTCGGCTTGAGGCTCAGCTAAACGTTGCTCTTGCTCCTGATATTTTTGGCGCAGCGCATCTATATCAAGGGATAGCTGGTCCAATTCTTGGCCGATTTTTTGGTAACTCGGGCCGTACTTTTCGAGCTTGGGTGCCCAAGGACGCAAGTCATCTCTTTCCAAATTGAAGAGTTCTGCTTTGTTATAAGTGTGTAGGGGCCAAGCAAGAGGGTAGGAGCTAGCTCTCTGCAAGAGGTCATTTAGCGAGATTTCGCCCTTGCCTTGCCCCTGAGTATTTGTTGCCGTAGGCGTTTGCTCCTGCCTGCTTGCATCTGTGGGTGTGGGTTGGCTAGCGCTGCCCTCGCTGAGCTGCTTTTGCTCAAGGTCTAGAGCTAAACTTTCTAGGGCAGCCAAGGCCTGATTTCTTTTTTCGTTATACAGATTGAGACGCCCATAGATATCTTCCTCGATGATCCGGAGCTCTTTTTCGCCCTCTGTTGCCTCCTCATCCAAAGCAGCGAGACGTTGCTGCAGGGCGTCCAACTGAGCAGGATCAAGCTGCCGCTTGACGAGTCTGTCGTAATGGCGCAAAAGCTGAGAGGCAGAACCGACTTGCCCCTGTAGGTAAGAGCGAAAAAGAAGCGATTCTTCCCAGCTTTTGGCGGAGCCAGAGGTGGCTAGAAAGCGCAGCGCAAAGAAACCTGAAAGTAAGATGGCAAGACTTAGACTGAAAATAAGGAAAATATGTAAAAAGGCTTTGAATGGCACATTAGATTGGAGTGAGAGACGCTTGCGTGTCATGTGGCTTTTCCTTTCGTTTTTGTTTTAGGGGCAGCGTGTCGACTCAAGCATGAGGACTTATTCGCCATCAAGGTCTTCGATCATATAACCGCGACCCCAGACGACTTTGAGGTAGATCGGATTGCGAGGAGAGGCCTCGATTTTTTCGCGGATATGGCAGATATGGACAGAGACAACATTTTCGCCGCCATAGCTCTCTGTTTTCCAGACCGCCTCATAGATGGCGCTACTCGAAAAGACCTTGCCCTTGTTTTTGAGCAAAAAAGCCAAGATTCGAAACTCAGAGGTGGTGAGATAGACAGGCTGTTGATTGACGGTGCAGATGCCCTGCTGCTCATCAAGTTCTAGGCCGCCACTCTTGTAGATGCGGCCACTTTCTTCACGAGGACCCAAGACGGTATAACGGCGTAACTGAGCCTTGACGCGGGCTAATAGCTCTTTGGCGCTAAAGGGCTTGGTCAAATAGTCGTCGGCACCTAAATTGAGACCTGCGATTTTGTCTTGCTCTTCACTTTTGGCCGAAAGCAAAAGCACGGGTAAATTGTATTTTTGTCTCAGGCGTTGTAGTGTGCGCAAGCCGTCCAACTCGGGCATCATAATGTCGAGGATGAGAAGGTCGGGAAGAGGTGTGAGGGTGTCCAAAATTTGTAGGGCTTCGCGACCTGTATAGGCCGGAAAAACCTCAAACCCCTCTTCTTCAAGGTAAATGCGGATGGCTTGGACGATGCTGGCGTCGTCATCCACCACGAGTATGCGAGACTTTTTATCTGTATCGGCCATGGGGCACCTCTCCGCTTTCTAGGCTTGTCAAACTTGTGCTTTAGCTTAACGCTTCATCATCCAATGATTTTAAAAAGACTTTTAATTTTCTGCGCCATGGAATTTCAGCTATTGCAACAGCAGAGAGGGAAGAAAGATGATCTTCTTGCTGTTGGCAGATGCGAAAAAAACAGTATAGTTAGACTGTTGTATCGACAGAGTAGGTGAGTCGCGTTAAGTGCTGGAACATGGGAAGTTGGCTCCAGACGAAGCGATATTCGTGCGATGACTCACCGCATCCGCTGCCGTTCAAGGTGTGAAGTCAAGAGAAGATGATAAGATCGATCTTCTTTCTTGCGACGCTTCCTCGGAAGTGTCGGGGATGTCACGTTTCTCGCCAAACGGTAGACCAAAAGAAAGAGAGGATCATCATGAACCCCCAAAGTCACCAACCGATTCAATTTGAGAACTTGCCTGGTGGAAGCTCATTGCGTTTTAGCACCCGGCAACTGGCTCAAGCTGCTGTCTTGACCGCCCTAGCGATCGTACTGACCCGCTTCTTCTCTAGCATCGCCATTGGCGGAGGCGTTTTCCGCATTGAACTTGGCCAGGTACCGATCTTGGTGTCGGGTCTGCTTCTAGGGCCTGTCTTGGGCTTCCTCGTTGGCGTCGTCGCAGACCTGCTCGGGAGTCTCATCTCTTTGCAAGGCCAGTTTCATCTGGGCATAACCCTCACGAGTGGCCTGCTGGGTCTACTACCTGGCCTAGTATTTGCCTTGCTGGCTGCTCGCCGCCTTAGCACATGGCAACGCCTTGTTCTAGGTGTTGTCTTGGCCTTTGTGGTTGATTTTTTGCTAGGGCTCTTACTCCAAAGCCTCTGGTTAGCCCAGCTGTTCCATAGCCCCTGGACTGTGATGGTTCAGACGCGCGCCATTCCCGTTCTCATCCGCAGCCTCGTGCATGTACCTTTGGTTGCAGCTCTCTGGAAGGCGGCGCTTCATATACCTGGTTTAGTCGCGCCAAGACGCACTTAAGTCTGAACTGTGACGCCAAAGCTTGATACAAGATCTCACAAAAAGGCTGATCTCAATGATCAGCCTTTTTTGTGCAAAACTGCAGCTGCTTTTTGGCGGTGAGTTGGAGAAGACTAGCCGTAACGGCAGCTTCGAGAGCCAGCAAGGGTGCTTCGTTGGGCAGCGTGGGCAAGGCTTCCTCACGCTCAAGCTCTAACTCTTCTGCCCAAGCTTGAGGGAGGAGTTGACTTTGGCGCAGGCGCTGCCAACCGCGCGCAACAGCGATGCGAAAAGCATGGTGCAAGGCCGCATCATCCATGTCTGGAAGCGCCGAGATAGCCTCCAAAAGCTGGGATATATCGGCCATGCACAGGGCTGATTTCAACAAAATAATCATGAACAGACGTGATATTTGCTCGCGGCGATAGCGTTTCTTAATGGGGGCACTCAATAAACCCTGCTTGACATAGTTGTTGACCATCGAGGGGCTTATGAGACGCTCTTCAGGGTTTCTGAGGGTCGCAAATTGCTCGTTGCACAAGGTCAAAACTTGGTCGACATAGAGTTCCAGACTGGGCAACTTTTCCCAACTTTCGATCACCAAAAGACCCTTTGGGGTAGGTGGTACATAGCTGGCTGTTTTTGGCGACATAAAAAGCCCTCCCTTTAAGTATGTCTTGTTGAGTGTATCAGATCCCTAGAAGACTCGCTTTTAAGGCTGCTAGTCTGAGCCGTTACACGATATGAGAAGAGATGCGATCGGATCTCTCGTCGGCTTGATATAAACTTGCAAATGATATAATCTAGTTATAAATACTAGATTATGAATTATATGAATCTAGAATCGGATAAGAGAAGGTCGGACGAAGGGAGCGGGACATGCAGATCGCTACAGCAAAAGAAAAAAATGCTCGCAGCCTATACATTTTGGGAGATTCTATAGCCAAAGGCATTGTCCAAAAGGGTGATGAGGGTCGCTACCAAGTTTTGCATGAAAATAATTTAGCAGCCTGTCTAGGGGCTTGGGCTGGCGAAGTGGTTAACCAAGCTCACATGGGCTATACCCTAGCTCGTGGTGTCGCACAAATCGAACGACTGCTCCAGCGAGGCGTAGACATCGACTATATGTTGCTAGCTTACGGAGGCAATGACTGTGATTTTTGCTGGCAAGAGGTAGCCGCCAAGCCGTCAGCTGAACATCAACCCAAGACGCGCCTTGCCGATTTCATCACCTTGTATAAGCAGCTAGTCAAAACTTTGCGCCTCCACAAAATCGTGCCTATCGTGCTGAACCTGCCTCCCCTTCATGCCCGTCGCTATCTGCAACACTTGGGGCAGCGAGGCTTTGATGTCGATAAAATACAGAGCTGGCTGGGCGACATTGAGCGTATTTATCGCTATCAAGAATATTATTCGCATGCGATTGAAATGATGGCTATGGAAGAAAAGGTAGATCTAGTCGATTTGCGCAGCGCTTTTTTGCAAGCCGAAAATTTCCCAGCTTTATTAGGTGCTGACGGTATTCATCCCACCATCGAAGGCTACCATTTGATGGCTAAAACCATCCTAGAACAACTTATTGCTATGGGTGAAAAGGGGGCACGATTGACGAGAGAAAAAGTCTTGATCCCGGACTTAGCCCTTGCGCGCTAGACGGCTTGCCACCTTAAGTCTGCCTCAAAACACTCGGAGTTCTCTAGGTTGGGTGAACGCATGAGCGCTCCGTCCTCACAGAGCGCTCCGTCCTCACAGAGCGCTCATGCTCCGAGCGCCCCAGCCTCACGCGGTGCTCATGCTCATGAGACACGCGTTTCGTATTTTTGAGCAACAAAAAACACGCCTCAAAGGAGACGTGTTGGTGGGTGATATTGGACTCGAACCAACGACCCCTTGCATGTCAAGCAAGTACTCTAACCAGCTGAGCTAATCACCCAAGCGCCCGACTATATTAGCGATCTGATCTCACCTTGTCAAGCCGAGCACAAAGCAGATCATGGCAGAAGAAAATTGTCGCATATTTGCGAAAAATTCCCATAAATGATCATTAAATTGAATAAATCTACGTTGTTTGTTATTTGTTTTAAGGGTGTTTACATATATTGTTTGACTTTCGTGATCTTAGCATTGTAAGTATAGAATTGTAAGTATAGAGTAGATATTTTGGACGCTGAAGCCATGGGAGGGAAGAGGATGATTTGGCTTGTTGAACAGGAAGCTCGATATCGAGAGCAGCTGCGCCACTCTTTTGAGGAAGCCCATATCGCGCATCGCCTTTTTGTAGATGGTTTGAGCTGTAAGGTTGCCCTAGAAGCTTTGCTGCAGCGTTCGTGGCAAAAAAGCCCCAGCCTGGATTCAGGCCTGATTGGCCCTAGTGAGGAAGCCCTTCTTCCGCCCGTAAAGCAGGGCACATGGGCAGAAAGGTCTGAACAGCTGGCTAGCCAATTGGAGGTCTCTTCAGATAGCTCGAGTCAGCTTGCGGGCAAGGGGTATCTGATCCAGGCAGGCGACAGCAGTCTTGAGGCAAAGGACGCCTCTATCAGAGCGCTGAGCGCGCAGAAGATAGAGGCTTTAGGGCGGCTTGATCGCTTGATTAAGCCTGACTTGATTGTGATGGAACTTATCTTACCTGGCATGGATGGCCTACATCTTCTGGCCTATATTAAGAGCTTAGATGGACTCAAAGATATTCCTATTCTCATGACCAGTGGCCGTCAGGAACAACGAGATAAATTCCGTGCCTTCGATTTAGGGGTTGATGATTATCTCGAAAAACCCTACACCATGCGCGAATTGCAAGCTAGGATTCGAGCCGTTTTGAGGCGCTGTCAGCTCCATCTCAGCCAGGATAGCATTGTCCTAGGCGAGCTCAGCATCGATAGAGAGAGCCAAAGCGCCCAACTCAGCGGTCGTGACCTAGGCTTGACCTATAAGGAATATCGCTTGCTAGAGCTCTTTGTGACCCACCCGAGCGAAGTGCTGAGTCGGCATTGGTTACACCAACAAGTGTGGGGGCAAGACGACATGGGCAGCAGCCGTACCCTTGATATGCATATTCGCGGCTTGCGGCGCAAGCTAGGCGCTCGTTGGCGCGAATCCATCGAGACCATACATGGCGTCGGCTATCGCTGGCGACGACACTAACTATGTCCACAAGCAGCTAAGCAGACAGCTGACCACCTTCCTATTAGAGAACCTCTTGTAAGGGGTTCTTTTCTTTCTGATGTTCTATCGGATGGCATGGCTTGGGAAAGCTTAGCGTGCAGTTTGACCTGATTGCCTCCTGATTGCTTGATGCGATAAATGATGTATACTGCGTTTTGTTGTTTAATATGACTGTACAAACCCTTTCGAGTAGGAGCTTCGGTGCCCTGTAACGCTAGGGTTGAGCTATGAGGGGAGCAAAAGCGTGGAAATAGGCCGTAAAATACGCTATTTGAGGTTGCAGATGGGCTTAACTCAAGAAGAGTTAGCCGAGCGTTCAGATTTGACCAAAGGATTTATATCGCAGTTAGAGCGGGATCAGACATCGCCTTCTCTAGAC
>JAEZYR010000143.1 GCA_023442635.1 Bacillota bacterium
AGGTTAATCGTTACAGGAGTGGCAGGTGCTTCCTCTGGAGCCTCGGTGACATCATCTACAGGAACTACGATGCGATCTTCGCTGCCGTCGTCATTATTTTCAGCGAAAATCTCTGAATAGTTGAAAATACTCAGAGTAGCTACTAACATCAGAGAGAAAGTAAGAATAGCTAATAATTTTTTTGTTTTCATCTTCATAAAGGTCTCTTTCTAATTTGTTCTCATCTTCATAAAGATCTCTTTCTAATATGTAGATGATATAGTATCATAATTCTCAAATTGTTTCGCTTATATAAATAAAAAACTATAATAAGTCTTTTAAAAAGCATATACCGCCATATCTACCCCAAAAACAATTCCCTTAATATGTGATAATTTTCAGGGAAATTCCAAAGAGGAATTTATAAAGTTTTTTAATTATTCTGAGATTAAAATTTAAAAATTGATTCTGATCTGCTCAGTCTGATTGCTGGAATATACAGAGAAGTCGGCATACTGGAAATTTATCTAAAGCAAGGACGAAGCCACCAGCGCTTGCCTTGCACCAGCTCTGTAAAATCAAGGGTTGTCTGTGCGCCCTGGTCAAAGAAAAGCCCAATCCATCGCCCAGAGATATAGTCGTTTTCAAACTGCAGCTCTAATCGCTGATTCGGCTGAACCAGGGAAATCTCAAATGCTGTTTTTGTCCCATTCTTAGCGATCTCTAAAAACGCATTTTCGCTCAACAGCTCAGACTGCGTCAGATCGCTGCGCCATTCCTGCTTGCCAAAATCAGTCACCTTCTGCCACACCTGAGCCACTGGCACATCAATTGTCATCTTGATATTCGCTTTGATCATTGCTATTTACGCTCCCTGAAAATGGGTTGGCTAGTACCCCTGATTAGCCTTCGAAACCGCCAAGCTGCTCGCCAAACGATACCCCAGCGAGAAGGCCAAAAGGCAGCGCTCCACTGGGGTTTCTATACGGTAATGATAGTAGAAAGCCAGGCTGTGCAGAATGAATGACGCTAGGGTGAGGATGCATAATTCCCAGCAAAAAAATAGCGGGGAAAAAGTCCCCGCTCTTGGTTGAACCAGGGTCATAACGACCAGCTCATGCATCACTTTATACCCCAGGCGGACTCAAAAACAAATCCATCCTTGCCCAGCTAGGCTGTCGCGACCAGAAGATTTCCTAATCCCCCAGCGCCCACTCGCCGCTCCTCGTCTGCAACTCGAGCATCTGGGCGAAAAGACCAGGCTTGGCCAGCAGCTCATCAGGGCTGCCCTGCTCGACCACGCGACCTTGCTCCAAGACCACAACCCGATCGGCGTTCTCTACCGTCCGCATGCGGTGGGCGATGACCAACACGGTTTTGTCCTGAATCAAGCGACTGAGCGCTGCCTGAATAAGGCTCTCGTTCTCCACATCCAAACTAGCCGTCGCCTCATCGAGCAGCAGAATGGGCGCCTGCTTCAAGAAGGCCCGAGCCATAGAAAGACGCTGGCGCTCACCGCCCGAAAGCGTACAGCCATTTTCGCCAATGAGCGTCTGGTAGCCGTCGGCCAACTTTTCAATAAAGACATGACAATTCGCTAACTTGGCCGCCTGGATGACCTCCTCATCCGTCGCCCCCTTGCGCCCGATGCGGATGTTTTCCATCACTGTATTGTTAAACAGCGTGACCTCTTGAAAGACGATGGAATAAAGCGAAAGCAGGCGCTCAGGGTCGACCTGGCCGATGTCCATGCCACCCAGCAGAATATGCCCCGAATCGGGATCCCAGAAGCGCGCGGCCAAACGAGAAAGGGTCGTCTTGCCACTGCCAGAAGGCCCCACTAGGGCGGTCACTTGCCCCTGCTTAGCACAGAAGCTGACCCCGTGGAGCACCTCTTGCCCCGGCTGATAAGCGAAGCTGACATCCTCAAAGCAAAGCTCATACCCCTGATTCTGTAGCGTTGCAGTCCCCTTTTGAAGCGGCGTATCCATGATTTCTTTCATGCGCTCTAGATTCGTTTTGCAAAGCAGGATACCGACGAGGTTTTGCAAGGCAAAGCTGAGCGGCTCATACAGGCGTGAAGCCACGAGTAAAAAGAGGAAGAAAAGCGGTAGGCTGAGGGCTTGCTGCTTGAGCAGTGCCGAGCCAGCCAGAGCGATACTGGCGATGCCGAGGCGCAGCAGGAGGCTGGCCGAACTGAAGACAAGCGCCACCCGAAGTTCAGAACGAAGGCGCTCTTTCTCGACAGCCTGTATTTCTTCAGAAAGCCCATCTAGATAGGCGGCTTCGGCGTTATTTGACTTGAGATCCGCCAGGCAGTCGATACACTCCTGAACCGAGCGCTCGAGCGCCAGATTCGCCTGCAAAGTCCGCTTCTGACTTTGATCCTGAAGGCGACGAGATGCCAAAATGACGCCCAAGGCGAGGGGCAAGACCCAAGTTGCAGCCAGCGCCATGCGCCAGTCATAAGCGAAGAGCGAGACCGAGACCAAGAAAGTAGACAACCCAGCACCGACGAGGGGCGGAATGAAGGTGGAGAACATAGTTTCTAGCACCTTGCGATCCTCCATCAGGGCGCTGGTCAAATCGCTCAGATCCCTTTTGCCAAAGAAAGAAAGGGGAATGAGGCGGAGCTTTTCGGCCAGGGCGATACGGCTTTTGCCGCTCTCAACATAAGTCGCGATGTAGCTCGCTGTGAATTTCCAATAGCCAGTCAGGAAGATGAGGACGAGGCAGACAGCAGAGGCCAGCAGATAGAAGCGGACCCGCTGAGCTCCTAGTTGCTGCCGCATGAGATCCAGGACAAATTGATACAAAAGGCCGACGGGGAACATGAGGCTGAGGTCGTAGAGGGCACAGGCGAGGCTGCTCTTGACGAGATCCCTTGCACCTTGCTGCGAAAGGGCAAATTTTCTTTGGATGGCTTCAAGCATGGGGGGCCTCCTTGGCTAGTTTCCACTGGGCGCGTTGCTGGTATTGCTGGCACATCTGCGCAAAGACGCTGCCAGACGCGAGGAGATCTTGGGGCGAGCCTGCCTCGATTACATGACCTTCGTCGATGACATAGACCTGGTCGACGTTTTGGACAGAAGAAAGGCGATGCGCGATCAAGATGACGGTCTTGTCTTTGGAGAGTTCGGAAAGGGCGGCTTGAATCTTGCTTTCGTTCTCAGGGTCAGCAAAAGCCGTGGCCTCATCCAGAAGAAGGACAGGGGCGTTTTTGAGGAGGGCGCGGGCGATGCAAAGGCGCTGGGCTTCGCCACCCGACACAAAGTGGCCGTCACCGCCGATGACCGTATCCAGGCCTTGGGGGAATTTGGCCAGGATGTCTTGGCACTGGGCGGCTTCGAGGGCTCGCTGCACCTCTTCGCGTGTGGCATCAGGTCTACCGAGGCGGACGTTATCGAGGATGGAGGCCTTGAGCAGGCGGCTTTCTTGGCGGACGTAGGAAACCTGGCGATTCCAACAACTAGGCTCGATTTCGCGCAGGTCCTGTCCGTCGACCAAGACGGCGCCTTCTTGGGGGTCGAAAAAGCGGGCGATGGCTTTGACTAGCGTTGACTTGCCACCGCCAGACGGCCCGACCAGGGCGACTTTTTCTCCTGCCTTGATGTGGAGGGATATGTCTTCCAGAGCCTTTTTCTGCCCGTCGTAGCTATAGCTGAGCTTGCGGAGCTCTATGTCGGGCGCTGCTGTGGCGAGCGCCTTTGTTCCAGCTGGGAGGGGCTTTTCGGCGAGAATCTGCTCCATACGCTGAATGACGTCGCGCGTAAGGTATTCTTCCTCCCCCATGAACAAGATTTTCATCAAGTTAGTGGTGATGGGTGGTGTGATGAGAATATAAAAGAGGAGATTGCGGAGGAGTTCTGGCGTCACACCCTGCTTGGCAAAGGCAATGGCTGCGGCGATGAGCAGGGCAAAGATCGCATTGCTCACCGTCATAAACAGGACGAAAGGCAGGCGCTGGCTTTTGACGTGATAGGTGACCCATTTCTCGTAGCGATCGATGCTCGCTTTGAATCGGGTGAAAGAGTCGATGCTCTGACCGAAGGTTTTCACGACAGGGATGCCGCGGACGTACTCGACAGCCTCATTGGACATATCGGCCAGGGCGTCTTGGTAGGCTTTGAGCCGCTTAGCTGTGCCTTGTCCCATGGTTAAGCCGAGGATGATGAAGCCTAGGAGCAAAGGAGCTAGGCACAGCAGACCAAAACGCCAGTCAAAGATGAAGAGCAGGACGAAGAGCCCCAGTGGCGTGACCAGAAGGGCGGCCATATCGGGCAGGCTATGCGCGAGGTAGGTCTCGGTGGTGCTGCTGGCCGTCAAGATGCTTCGGCGAAGCTGACCGCTGCCGTAGTGCTCCAAGATACCTATGGGCAGCGTGACGAGATGGCGCAAGAGAGCCTTGCGCAGGTTGCTAGCAATACGAAAGGCGCTGCGGTGCGAGCAGAGCAGGGCTGAATAGTAGAGAAGCAGGGCAAGAGCGGCGAAAGCGACGGCTTGCCAGGCACAAGCGACGAGATGGGTGGCTTGCGAAAAATGGGGGGCGACTTTCAGTAATTCGTCCAGGATTAACCAGATGTAGCAGAAGGGCAGGAGGGCGACGAGGCTGCTTAGAGCTGAGAGTAGCCAGGCTAGATACATGAGGAGGCGGAAAGGGCCAGCATAGGAGAGGAGAAGAGAGAGGGCGGATCGCTTTTTCATAAGAACTCCTTACTTGGATTGGCGGTGCATAGTGCCAAGGGCACTTGGGGCAGCGGCGGATAGTTCAGGGGGGAAGGCAAGGCGGTGTCGTCTAGGTGAGCCGCAGGGCAGGCTCCATGAAGAAGGGTTTTGCCTAGATTGTAGGTTAGCAATGGGTAACCAAGGGGTAAAAAATAAGTCTACTGAAGGGGTCATGCTTTTCAAGCCTCCATGATTTTCAGCCAGCCAGCGATATAAAAAGCGCGTAATTGCTCCATATAGGCCGTGGCCTTTTCGAAATTCTCTTCTTGCAGTAGGACGTCAAAGATGGTCTGAAACATGCTCCTGATCAGGATTTCCTGGAGCTTTGGATCGATCTGAGGCACAGGTTTATGCAGCTTGGCCAGCACCTTAAAGTAAGCCTCGGTGGACTGCATTTCGAGTCTGGTCATCTCCTCCAACAAATGCGCGTAGCGTGTGCCCTTGGATTGGCAGAGAATGAGCTGAAACGCCTTTCGATGATCGAAAGCATAGGCCAGAAGATCTGGTAGAGAGGCGGCAGAATAGGTCTCCATCTGAGCGATTTGGGCTTCTGGTTCTAGAGCCTGGAACTGATGGATCGGGGCCTGGAAAAGATAGAGAAAGTGCTCGTAAACATCCTCTACCAAAGCGCTGAAGAGAGCCTCCTTGCTCGGGTAGTAGCCGTAGAAGGCGCCAGTCGTGACGCCAGCCTTTTTGACGATTTGGCGCAAAGAAGCAGCCTGAAAGCCGCGGGCGAGAAATTCTTCTTGGGCGGCGACGTGAATGGCTGTTAGGGTGCTTTGCTCAGTCTCGCTCATGTGGCTTTCCTTGCTCCTCTTGTGCATGTGTGCGCTTTGATTGTGGCAGATGGCAAGCTAGGTGCGTCTGTTTGTGCTTGACTTTTGGAAGCAGACCCGATCCAAGAGAGACTGATCATCCAAAGGCTGTATAACACTGTTATATAA
>JAEZYR010000035.1 GCA_023442635.1 Bacillota bacterium
GCAATAAATTTCAGAACCAGAAAGATTGGAATGAGAGCCAGCTGGATGAGGGCCATCTGAGGGTTGAGCTGGTAGAGCATCTTCAGATACAAAAAGACGCCGTAAACAGAAGTGAGCAAGGTCGAGAAAACGGTCGTCATGGCGCTGGAGAGCATGTCAGCGTCACTGGTCATACGTGAAATAAGCTCACGAGATGGCAATTGTTGAAAGTCCTGAAGTGGTAGGGCTAGGATTTGCCCCCAAAGGCGGTCGCGGAGTTTACGCGAGATGCGATTGTTGCACCAGCCGATGCAATAGTTATAAGCCATACTCACGAGCAAGGCAGCCAGGAGTATGCCAATACCGCCCCAGATGCTGGCTGTCGAAAGGTCACCTTGAATAAAGCGCTGTTGATAGGTGGGGAAAATAGCACCCAGTCGTGTCGAGGCGACACCGACGGCTAACATGAGCACAATAAGCCACCAGGGCAGGCGGATCCAGTGCAGCAGATGGAAGTAACCTTTCCAAGTGCCGCGCCGCCCGCGGAGCCAAGAAGACCGCATTTGTTTAGAGTCTAGACTTTGAATGCTATCCAACTGCTGGCGACCTTGAGTTTGCGATGGCTTCGCTGCATGCGAAGTTGGGGGATTAGACGTAGAGACGCTGTCAGACTTAGGCATCGGGGCTTTCCTCCGTTGAGTTATTCAAGGGGGGGCCATCTGTGTGATAGCCCTGAGCGACTAAATAAGTAGGCAGAGCAGCAAAAAGCGCCGTGGATAGATGGGTTAATTCTTGGCTACGGCAGTAAGCCTCAAAAGGAAATTGCTGGCGGAGCTGATCGAGGTCGATGGATTCCTCTGGGCTATTTTGGGCGAGCTGATGGGCATAAGCCTGCAACTCAGCCTCATAGGTTATAGAAGAAATATCCGCTTGGTCGGCCTCGGCTAGTGCATGGGCGTAGGCACATGTGAGGGCATAAGCTTCGGCGCTCTTGCGCACGGCCTCATCGAGCTCTTCCTTATCGGCTTCAGGTTTAGAAAAAAATCGACGCAGACCTTCTAATTCATCGACGCCCTCACTTGCGAATTGCTCGCTGAGCGCCTGTTGATATTGTTTTTCTGCCTCAGCGATAGCCTCGGGACTGGCCTGAATATCTGAAGCCTTGGCCAGATAAGTTACAAGAGGCGCATAGGCGTGGCGCAGGAACTCCTCCTGCAAATTACTCTGAAAGTAGAGCTGATAGAGGCGGCTATCATATTCGTGCATATGATCACAATAATCACTTGGATCTTGCCCGCGCTCTCGACTGACTCGGTAGATAAACGCATCATTCAGTTCGGCTGGCACGAGACGCTCAGCTGAGAGGACCTCTACTTCTGCATCAATAGACTCATCTTTATATCGAAAAGAAAGAGAGCCACTTTGGCCAACATGAAAGTTGAGCAAGGCTTCTTCTAAGGCGGGAGCATAGTGGCCTGCTCCTAGCTTTAGTGGTAATTTTGACTTGTTGAAGCGAGGCTGATCGCTGCTGATTTTGAGGGTGACAAGGTCGCCCTGCATTAAAGCTTCGCCAGCATCTAGATTAAGTCGCTCGCTGTAACGCATCGCAAGCTCATGCTTGAATTGTTCAACTTGCGCGAGACTCTTTTGGCGGATAGAAGCTAGATCAACCCAATGTTCGGGAAAATCTGTGTGGCGTAAGTCTTTGGGTTTAACAAGAGCCATAGATCCTCCATTTAGTGTAAATTAGTTGAGGGATATTCAATCATATCACGCACGGAGATTTCATATGAGCATACATTCAGATTATGAGCGTTATGACAGCCCTTTTAGTGGACGCTATGGCTCTAAGCAAATGCAGGCTGTTTTTTCGCCACAGTCAAGATATGGGACTTGGCGACGCCTGTGGTTGGCGCTGGCTGAAGTCGAGGCGGAGTTGGGGCTGCCCATTACTGAAGAACAGTTGAGTGAGATGCGGGCTCATCTTGACGATATCGACTTTGAGCGTGCAAATGAATTAGAAAAAAGCCTACGCCATGATGTGATGGCGCATGTCCACGCTTACGGTGAACAATGCCCCAAAGCGGCTGGCATCATGCATCTGGGGGCAACTTCGTGTTTTATCGGAGATAATGCCGAACTCATTCTTATTCGCCAAGCCCTAAAAATACTTGAGCAAAAGCTTCTACTTGTACTGCGGCAGTTGGCGGACTTTGCTTCAGCCTATCGGGGGCTCGTCTGTTTAGGCTTTACGCACTTCCAACCAGCCCAGCCTACAACAGTTGGCAAGCGGGCTACATTGTGGATGCAGGACTTGCTTTTTGATCTTCGAGAGCTGCGTCGCTACCAAGCGGAACTCCCCTTGCGTGGCGCCAAAGGAACTACGGGGACACAGGCCTCTTTCTTAGAGCTTTTCGGTGGCGATGAGGCGAAGGTTTTTGAACTGGATCGCCGCCTTGCTACCAAAATGGGCTTTGCCAGCAGCCTAGCTGTGACTGGACAGACTTATACCCGAAAATTGGACAGCCGCCTACTGGATATCACTTGCGGGATAGGCGAATCAGCCCACAAGATGACCAATGATATTCGACTCTTGCAACATCTTCATGAAATCGAAGAGCCCTTTGGCCAAAAGCAAATAGGCTCTTCTGCCATGGCCTACAAAAGAAACCCCATGCGTTCTGAGCGCGTAGCTGGTATCAGCCGTCATCTCTTTTCTCTGCGTTTGAGTGGTAGTACGACAGTTGCCTCACAATGGCTCGAAAGAAGTTTGGACGATTCGGCAAACCGACGCATTACGATTTCTGAAGCTTGTTTGGCAGCTGATGCGGTGCTTGATTTGTTGATAAACATTACAGATGGACTTATTGTGCATCCCAAAATGATCGCGCGACATCTGGAGGCCGAGCTGCCTTTTATGGCTACAGAGGTTTTGCTCATGGCGGCTGTACTCAAGGGGGGAGATCGCCAGGTTTTACACGAGTGTATTCGGCAACATGCGATGGCGGCTGCGGAGCGTGTCCGAGATGGCGATGGCATCAACGATCTCTTGTCTCGTTTAGCAGATGATGACGCTTTTGGGCTGAGCGCAGAAGAAATGACAAGCCTTCTCGATCCCAAACGATTTGCGGGCCTGGCAGAGCGACAGACAGAGCGCTTTTTGGAGGAAGAAATTAGACCTCTGCTAGATGGGGCCATATGGATGGAACGAGATCAAGTTCAATTGGAGCTTTAATGGGGGCTAGGACAGCAGATACAAGCCTGCTGGACTTCAAAGGCAGCTCGCAAGTTTTGTTTTAGCTTGCGAGCTTTTGAAGGGTAAGCGGCCACTTGAGCTATAACGCTGAGGCTATATAGGAGAGGAGAGAGCCGCGGAAGGCTTTTCTTTTAAGCTCTCTCGAATCCTCAGGTCGAATTTTCTGAGGAATCGTTCCAGGAACAGGCTTGCATGCATATGTATTCGCTATTGGATCGGAAAGCGAAGTCACAAATAGACGGGTTTGGCTCATTTGAGGTGGCCTGAAAAAGGCCGAAGCGTTGACAGTTTTTTTCAAAATCGATATAATCCGCAAGCCTACCCAGCGCGGGTGGCTTTATTTTTTATGCGTTGATGAGCCTCGATGAGCAACTCAGAGACGCAAACTCGACCGACGCGGAGGAATGAGAGATGGCATCAAAGGCAGGCGCTCGTGAAAAGGTAACCCTCGCTTGTGAGGAGTGCAAACAGCGTAACTATATCACCAAGAAAAATAAGAAAAATACGCCAGAGCGTTTGGAGCTCAAAAAGTATTGCCGCTTCTGCAAGAAGCACACCGTACATCGCGAAACGAAGTAAGGGATCTGAACCTTAGTTTGGTTTAGAGGGGAGTAGCGATATGGCCGTTAAAAGTAAAAAAGCAGAGCGGCGAGGTGAAGTGGCAGCAGATAAAGCCAAGCGCTCGCAAAAAACCAGTAAGCAGAAAAAAAGCAAAGGTTTTGGCGCTTTTCGTAAAAGTGCAGCTCGCTTTTTTGAAGAGCTCTTCAAAGAACTCAAACGGGTGGTTTGGCCAACTCGTGAGAAACTGTTGCAGTCTGCAGCCGTTGTTTTTGCCATTTTGATTGCGGCTGTCATCATTATTGGTGTTGTTGATTTGATCATGCACCAAGGTTTGGTTGCGCTCGGCTTCGACAAAAGCCGTCAGCCCGTCAGCCAAGCTGCACAACCTGGACATAGTGTTTCGGTGGATCCTAGCTCGGTTCCTTCTTTGAGTGAGTCTGTCGAAGTGACCCCATCCAGTCAGCCGGCACAGTCTAGCGCAGCAGAAAGTGAAACTCAGACGCAGGCGCCTACAACGTCAGCATCAGAGTGAGGGTGAGTGAGATATGGATGAAAAGAAGATGAGCGCGGAAGAGCGTGCGCGTCAGCAAAAAGAAGCGGAGATTGCAGAGCGAGCCAGTACAGAAGCTCCTCGCAAGCTCGCTGTAGAGCCGATGCAGAATCCAGAGGATTTCGATCAGCAGAAGCAGCTTACCGAAGAAGAGGCGGCTGCTCACGAAGCTGTACGAGAAGCCAAGGACGAGGCGCTCTGGTACGTCATCCATACCTACTCAGGTTACGAAAACAAAGTCAAAAAGACTTTAGAGCAGATTGTTGAAAATGCAGGCTTGCAGGATCAGATTTTCGAAGTCGCTGTTCCGATGGAAGACGTCGTTGAAATCAAGGACGGCAAACGCAAAATCACGCAGCGCAAAATCTATCCTGGCTATGTTCTGGTCAAAATGCTGCTTTCAGATAGCCTTTGGTACACCGTCCGCAATACGCATGGTGTAACAGGATTTGTGGGACCGAACTCAAAGCCCGTCCCACTGACAGACGAAGAACTTGCCATTATGGGCATGGTCACAGACTGGGATCCTGTTATCGACTACGGCGTGGGTGATAGCGTCAAAGTCATCAACGGCCCACTGGAGTCCTTTATTGGAACCGTTGATGAGATCTCCATGGAGAAGAAAAAAGTCCGTGTCTTGGTCTCTATGTTTGGACGAGAGACGCCTGTAGATCTTGATTTCACCCAGGTTTTGAGAATATAATCACAGCTTGGGCATGCGGTCTGGTGACCGCAACTAAATCTGGCATAGGGCTGTATTTCGGAAGAAATATAGCAATGCAATAAATTTTGGGAGGTGGCCCCATGGCCAAGAAAATTGCCGGTTATTTGAAACTGCAGATCCCTGCAGGTAAGGCAACGCCAGCGCCGCCGGTTGGACCAGCTCTTGGACAACACGGTATTTCGATTCCACAGTTTGTCAAAGAGTTTAATGAGAGAACAGCTAAAGATGCCGGCTTGATCATTCCGGTTGTTATTACGGTTTATGCAGACCGTTCGTTCTCGTTCATTACGAAGACCCCACCGGTGCCTGTCTTGCTGAAGAAAGCTGCGAATCTCGAGAAGGCTTCAGGTCGTCCGAATCGCGACAAAGTAGCCCAGGTTCCGATGTCCGAAGTGCGCCGCATCGCAGAGATCAAGCTGCCCGACACCAATGCAGCTGATTTGGATGCTTGCTGCCGAATGGTTGCAGGTACGGCTCGCAGCATGGGTATCACTATTGTTGAGGACTAATAGGGGGTAGAGCATGAAGCGTGGTAAGAAGTATTTAGAAGCTGCAAAGCGCGTTGAAAAGCGCCCCTATGAGCCAGAGGAAGCCTTGAAGCTCATCACTGAAGTCGCATCGGCTAAATTTGATGAGACTGTTGAACTTCATGTCCGCTTGGGCGTGGATAGCCGCCATGCGGATCAGCAGGTTCGTGGTGCTGTTGTCCTACCTCATGGTACTGGCCGTAATGTCCGTGTCCTCGTCTTTGCCAAAGGCACGAAGGCTGATGAGGCTCAGGCTGCTGGTGCTGACTTTGTGGGTGCTGATGAGCTGGCTCAGCGTATCACCAGCGAGAACTGGTTCGACTACGATGTGGTCATTGCTACACCTGACATGATGGGTACAGTCGGTCGCATCGGTCGTGTTTTAGGTCCGAAAGGCTTGATGCCAAACCCGAAGGCCGGCACCGTCACCATGGATGTCGCTCAGGCTGTCAAAGATGCTAAGGCTGGTAAGATCGAGTATCGCCTCGATAAGAGCAATATCATTCACTGCCCGATTGGCAAAGTTTCCTTTGGTGCTGAGAAGCTTCACGAGAATTTCCGTGTGTTGATGGATGCTATTCAGAAAGCCAAGCCTGCCGCCGCCAAGGGGCAATACGTGCGCAGCGCAACGCTGAGCTCAACGATGGGACCTGGCGTGCGTCTCGAGCAGCAGCGCTAATAGACTGACACTTGCAATTTACACAAGAGAACTGCCTTTGTGCAGTTCTCTTTTTGTTTTGCATTTTCAGCAAAGCCTGGTATAATACAACGCCGTAGCCGGAGACAGCAGGTGCGTTGAGCCTAACGAATCGAGAGATTCTCCTGCCGAGGTCGAACAGCATCGAGTCTAACTCGTATTCTGCTCTAACCCTCCATGCTCTGGCTGGAGGATTTTTTTATGAAGGAGGAAGACAGATGCCAAGTGATTCAATTCTTGCGCTTAAGCAACAGCAGGTTTCAGAATTAGCCGCTGAGCTCAAGTCAGCTGCAACGCTTGTTGTGGCCGACTACCGTGGTTTGACTGTGTCCGAAGACACCGAATTGCGTAACGAGCTGCGTAAGCAGGCTGTGACCTACCGTGTCGTTAAGAACAGCATTCTTCGCCGCGCAGCAGAAGAGGCTGGCCTCAAAGACATGGACGAGCTTTTTGTAGGCCCATCAGCTATCGCTTACAGTGCTGAAGATCCTGTTTCGCCAGCAAAGGTTCTCAAGCAATTTGCTGACAAGCACGATCAGCTGGAGATTCGCGGTGGCGCCATGGATGGCGCTCGGGTCGATCTAAAGCGTATTCAGCAACTCGCCAGCATTCCTGCAGTCGAAGTGCTCTATGGCCAGGTGGTTGGCGGCTTGATCTCGCCCATCGCTGGTTTGGCTATGATTCTCGCTGCTGTCGAGAAGAAAATGAATGAGCAAGGGCTGGAGAATGTGGTAGACGCGGTTGAAGAGCGTGCTACAACTGAAGAAGCTACCGCAGAGGCTGAAGAGCCTGCTGCCGAAAGTACTGAAGCATAAATTTACCGCTCGAGAAGAGCTAGATAAAGGAGAAAACCATGGCAAGTGAGAAGGTCACCAAGCTGATCGATGATGTCAAGGCTCTTAGTGTTTTGGAGCTCAGCGAGCTCGTCAAGGCCCTTGAAGAAGAATTTGGCGTTTCTGCCCAAGCTGTTGCAGTTGCAGCTCCTGGTGCTGCAGGCGGTGCTGAGGCTGCTGCTGAGGAGCAGACGGAGTTTGACGTCATCCTCAAGAACCCAGGCGCCAACAAGATCGCCGTTATCAAGGTTGTCCGTGAGTTGACGGGTCTCGGCCTGAAAGAAGCGAAGGCTGTTGTTGATGAGGCACCCAAGCCTGTTAAGGAAGGCATCAGCAAGGAAGATGCTGAAGCTGCTGCCGCTAAGCTTAAGGAAGCTGGTGCTGAGGTCGAGCTCAAGTAAGATTGAGATTCAGAATCCTCAAAGGGATGCCGAGCAGGCATCCCTTTTTATTTTGCTAAAAACAATCTGATAAAAATGGAGTTCAAGTCTTGGGGGAGGGGAGTTCCTTGAGTTAGCCATCTGCCCCAGGTTATAAAGGAGCGCTATAAGAGCACAGGGAGAGGGAATGGCTTATTTGGGTCAAATAAAATCTAAAAAAAGAGTTGACAAGTTCTCAAAAGATGATAAGATACTCTTTGTCGCTGAAACGCGCCCTTAGCTCAACTGGATAGAGCGTCTGACTACGGATCAGAAGGTTGTGGATTCGATCTCTGCAGGGC
>JAEZYR010000084.1 GCA_023442635.1 Bacillota bacterium
CTACTGTGTGGATGAGGGGGTAAAGTTCGCACGGAAAGAAGCGAGATCTTTGCGGAAAAATAAGAGGTTGAGCACGCCAACGCAGAGCAAAGATCCTATGGCGAGTATGAGCCCATACATGAATAGCGTGATGTAGCGACCGCCCAGGATCTGTGGGAGTGGGCTCCATTGGAAGAGCTGACTTAGGCCGACAGCGAGGGCAAGGTGGAGAATGAGCCGTCGGATGCTTTTGGGGCTATCCCCACGATAAATATGCTTTTCGGTGAAAAAGATGATAGCAAAGCTGCGGTAGAGCATCGCAGCCAAAGTGCCGAGCAAGATACCATATAGACCAAAGGGGATGAGGCAAAGGAGAGAAGTGCTCAATTTGATGATGGGCTCAGCAATAGCTTGATGTTGTGTCTCACGAAATTGTCCTGCTGTTTCAATGGCGAGCTGAGCTGGCATACGAATGACAAATAGCAAGAGCTTGAGCGTAAAGAACAAGGCCAACAAGGGGGAGACAAAGTCAGGATTATTAAAATTGCGCGTGTAGACTTGCATAAAAGGAATATAGAACGCGGCTAGTGTCGTAACTACGCTAAAACCGAGCAAATAGAAGGCGCTGCTATAGGCTTGATAGAAGCGTTGGGCGGCTGGCCGATCTTTGGCATACAGCTGTCCAAGGCGGTGCTGTACGGCGGAATTGGCATAATTTAGAAGAAGATAAAGGGTGTTGGCTACGAGATTATAAATGGTGTAGATCGAGGCCTGACGCAAATTCAGGAACCAACTGATCATGAGAATATCCGTATTAAAGAAGATTAAGCCTGAAACTTGGTGGACGAGCACAGCGCGTCGCTGATCAATGAGGTGAAAGTCGCGAGGAGCCTCAAGATCCAAGTCTGGATTGTGGTGGCGGACATAGGCGCGCAAGAAAAGAGCCTGAATGATGGAAACCACAATGTGAATAATCTCGATTTCGACAATGCCAGCCCCGAGATAGAGCAGCAAGATTTTGACGAGATAGATGGCAATGCTGCCTAGGTTAAGGGTGGCCGTAACGATATAAATTTTACCCTGAGCTGTCAGCAGGGAACGCCAGGTATTGAGATTGCGAAAGTTGAGGTAGGACGAAAAGCCGAGTAAGAAAGCGACCAAAAAGATGTCGACTTTTGAGAGCTGGCTGTTGACGAAACAGGTGTAGAGGAGAGCTAAAAGCACGATACAGCCGAGATAAATTCGACTGATACGCAAAAAGTAGCTGCGACTTGTGCTCACAATAGAAGAAATCTGAGATTGCTGCTGATGGGCCACAGGGGCATAAAGCGCCTGGATACTTGCGGCTGTTACGCCTGCCTCTAGAAGCGCTACGTACTGGTATAAGTCACTGACACCATTGATCAAACCAAGGGCTTCATCGCCTAATTTTCGTGTGATGAGGTTCGGCAAGATAAAACCCAAGGCCATGAGGCAAAGTTGGGTCGATATGCCAATTAAAAAGTTCAGGGTGATGGGGTTCAGTCGGCGCTTCAAATAGGGATCTCCTTTGGAGCTAAACAGATTGATTTTCATGCCAGAGAGAACGAGGGTGGCTGTAGAGATAGAGGATGAAGCCTAAATGATGGTGACAAAAACGCTTTAGGCGACTGGGCTCTTTGGCTAGGCGGTACAGCCATTCTAGGTGGTGGCGAATAAAGAAAGCAGGCGCACGCTTTTTGCTGCCACTGAGCACATCAAAGGAGCCACCGACGCCCATAGCTAGAGCCGAGGGGATGCGCGTGTGGATATCGGCTAGCAACTCCTCTTGTTCTGGAATACCGAGCGCAAAGAAAATAAGATGCGGTGGCGGATCTAAGGCTTCAATCTGTTGGCATAGACCAGCGCGATCTTGGTAGCCATGAGCCATCAGTTGCTGTTGAATGGCGGGATACTGTTCTGCTAGCTTGAGCTTTAGAGCCTCCATGACTTCTGGCTTAGATCCAAAACATACTAAGCGCAGTTTCTCCTGCTGAGCCCAGTCGAGTAGGGTGGACATGAGGTCGACACCTGTAATGCGACCTTGAATAGGGAGGCCAGCTCGGCGTGCAGCCCAGACGGCACCAATGCCATCTGCCGTCAAGATGCTGTGATCTTCTTGAAGCAGGGCTTGGAGTTTGGAATGGGATCCATCTAAGGCCAACTGCAAGGTTTCTGGGTTGACCGTTACGATCACGTGCCCCAGCCCCCTAGCTGCATCTTCTTTTAGGCTTTTAAGAAGCTCTTCGGAGCTTTTGGGATAGAGCTTCAACAGCTGCTGATGCAAAGTCGCCTGGCTTAAAGGGCTAGGGTTGCCATAGCATTCTCTCGCCCAGGTCCAAGGATCTTGCCAGCCCTGGGCAGCTTCTTTTTCGATTTGGGATAGCAAGGCCAAAATAACGAAAAAGGGCAGGGTCAAAACACGAAATTCCAGAACTGTAAAGAAGATGCCAAGCCACAAGAAGGCAAACACAAAGCCTAGACGGTAGAGACTGAAAGTGCGTTTTTTCCCTTTGTTTGGCACAAAGCGCCAAAGGAGGCTGAAGACAAAGCCAGCCATGAGTAAGAAGCCAGGCAAACCGCCTTCAACCAGCAAGGGGGCGTATTGGTTATCTGCGTAGAAATGCTGAGGGAGATGGGCTTTTTTGACGAGGGGAGACTGCCAAGAAAAGCTAGCCGAGGAACCAAAAGTACCTAAGCCGTGCCCTGTCAGAGGCTGCTCCTTGGCAAGTTGATAGGCCAAACGCAGCACATAGAGGCGGCCATTGAACTGGCTGTCTGAGATTTCTGAACCCTGGAAGATATCTTGAAAACGATCTGCCAGTGGATTCTCAAGGCGATCAGTTTTGGGTTTTGAGGGCGCTTTTGAGTCAGCTGGTAGGGAGGCCTTGGGGCGATTTG
>JAEZYR010000087.1 GCA_023442635.1 Bacillota bacterium
GAAGCACCCACGAACGCGCCCACCACGCCAGCTACTCCGAGAACAGGCTTGCCGGTAGCAGGTACAGGGGCAGGCGTTGTGGCCAGCCTTTTGGCGGCCGGTGCAGCTTTGATCTTGCGCCGCTAGACGAAGGCCTGATCTCGGCTTTCGACCTAGCACCCCAAAGCCGAACCCCTAGGGGTTCGGCTTTTTGCTTACCCAGGCTGAGGTGATGGGGAGGGGCTTGGCTACTTGCTTCTAAGCCTTGCCTGCAGTCTGAAGCTTGGGCACCTAGCACATGAGGCAAAAGAAAAGATCCGAGCCACCACGAGCTCGGATCTTTGGCTATGGGCTTTGCTTGTAGGGCTTGCCCTTAATGCAGCTCAGCCAGAGCGCCCATAGGATCCCAGGGCTCCAGCTCGATGACAGGCTCATCCAAAGCCTTGAGCCACTTCTCGTCAATGTAGCGACGGTCAACCATGATCTGATAGTTGTATTCATCGAACCAAGCGTCGCTCATGGAATAGAAGCCCTTTTGGCCAGCCTTTTCACCCCAGGAGTTTTCGACGCGCCAGGTGAGTGGCTTGCCCTCTGAATCAAGGTCGACACCCGTAAAGAGCATGGCGTGCGTCAACAGGCTCTGGTGATAATCAAGGCGCTGCGCCTTGTTCATGTTGAGCCCCTCGCCGAGCACGGTCTCGTAGAGATAGGCCTCATGATCCATGATGCCTTCCTCAGCCAGCAAGAACTTGCCGACATCGCAACCAAACCAGACGGGATGGCCATCTTGCATGGAGCGAATGGCGGATTCCTTGAGCACCTCGATCGGCACGTTGATGTAGCGGATCGGGCGGCCTTCTTGGACGGAAGCTAGGCACTTGACGGTGTAGCAGCGGCCGTAGGGCTTATCAGCTGTAGGGGCATTGATCAAGCTGATGCAGTCCTCCAACTGCCAGCCGACATAGTCCTTGAAGAACTGCTGAGGGGTCTGCTTTTCGAGACGGTGGAAATTCTTGTCCTTGTCGCGATAGCCAAAGTCGAAGACGCGCGGTGGCTCACCGAGGCACTTCACGAGCAACTGGTACACAAAGTAGAGCATCTCTTCTTTTGCGCTGGCCAACTGGCTGGCGGACTTGCCATCTGCATGGGCTTCACGAAGAAGACAGGCGTACTCGCGCAGCTTACTGGTCAGCACCCAAGCCATGCGGCCTGTGTTGGAAGAGTGGAAGGTCTCTGGCATGAGGCTCTTGGGGACGACGCCGTATTTGTTGAGGAGGGCGGCGAACATATCCCACTGACCGCCGTCTTGAATAGGGTCGGTCAACAGGTGCTGCACCAGGCGGCCATCCAGTGGCTCGTCGAGTGTGTTGAGAATATTCTCTAGAAAGACATTGCTCTTTTCGAGCTTATCCCAGAACAGCGTGTAATTCTGACTGTACTCAAAAGTTTCGACATTCAGCCGCTTCATGGTTTCGACACGCGCAGCATTCAGCGCAGCGAACATCCAGCAGCGACCCGAACTCTTCTGGTTGGTGATTTCACCTGTCTCGGTCTGCAGGCTAAAAGTGTAGGGGTGGCGAGTCTTCACTACGGGATTCTCGCTGGCCTTATCGATGCCAACCTTGTTGATGGCGGGGGCTGTTGCTTGCGCACAGGGATCTTGGGCAAAGCGAGCCTGCCAGCGGTCGATCAGCTGCCATGAGATAGCGGCTTGTTTGTTGTCTGCCATAGAAGCTAGACCTCCTTTTCTTGCCGCCATGTTAGCATATGCTTCAGCTTGAAGTGGGCATTTTCTTGGCGCTTGTCGTTCTGGGCTGCTTGGCTTTAGGGCGGCTCAGTCAAGAAACAAGTAACAAGCCTAGTTCTTCGGCGCAGCTTGGCGCCGCTCGAGATAAAACTCAACCCAAGGGGACTGCAGGCGATAACGCCATGTCCAGCCACCCGTCAAACCATACTGCGACAAAAAGGATCGAAAAACAGCCTCGATGGCTTTGGCGCTGAGCGCTGCCTCCTCTGAGCTGCTTTGGCCAACTGCACTGGCGATATAAAAGCTCTTTTTGAGAATGCGCTTGCCTGCTTTCGCTTGCTTGGGCAAGCTCCGCTGCAGTTCGGCCAAAGCGTGAGGGAGATCCTCCAACTGCCGCAAAAAACGGCCGCTATTTTTGGCCAAGGTCACTTCGTCCTTCTCGGCTAGGCCAGCTGGCGATAGAAAGTAGGGCTTGTGCGTGGCGTGCAACTGCTGAACACTGCGCAGAAAATAGAGGGTGCTGACTGGCTCTTGCTCCTCCCTATCGGGAAGGGGGTCATCCCAAGTACAGTCAACCACATAAAGCTGATCCGCCCAGCGCACAAGATTCCAATTGTGTCTTGTGCCATAGAGTTCAGTCTGGCCAGTCTCCCCATAGACGATGTGGCCATCCAGACCCAAGGCTTGTGCACCGAGCAAAAAGAGCTGGCTGTAGGCGACACAACGGGCTCGCTTTTTTGCAAAGCCAGGAGGACTTGGCTGACATGATCGATGGGGGTCTTTTCGTATTCTAAATGTTGAACGAGAAAGTCATGCCAGAGCCTAAGCTGCAGGTAAGCTTCGGGTGTCAGGATTTGGATCTCTTGGCAAAGTTCGGCAATTCGCTTGCGAAGTGTCTGCTGATCGAGTTCCAGCTGCTTGACATTAAGTTGCTGATCGTCTGTGACATAGCGTGGATCGTAGGGCATTTCCAGGGTGAAGTCCTGATAACTAACATTATCCCCTTCGCGCTTATGGGCGGTGTGGAGGGTATTCTGATTTTGGTAGAAGAAGAAATCGGCCGAAGCGTCGCGTGTTGCTAAGAAAATATCG
>JAEZYR010000102.1 GCA_023442635.1 Bacillota bacterium
TCGTGGGCTCGGATTTGTGTATAAGACACAGGCGCACAAGAACTGGCTGAAGTTCAACTCATCCAACAAGAATTAAAGCAAAGCGACTGGCTAGGTGCACCCAAACAAAGCAAGCATTCCGCTCTCGATTTTCACCATCGCAAGGCCATGCGTCGCCAGCAACAGGGGCAAGGCAAAAACAAAAACACGGCTCCTCTGCCCTGCTTTTCGTTTAAGACAGCGCACGGTTCAGAAATCTGGGTCGGGCGAAACAATCGGCAAAATGATGAACTTAGCCTAAAACGAGCCCGAAAAGAGGACTGGTGGTTTCATGCCCAGCAGGCTCCTGGTGCTCATGTCATTTTGCATTTACCCGCTGACTCCCCCCTGCAAGATAGCGATTTGGAGGAAGAGAAACAAGTTGCCGCTGGCTTAGCTGCATGGTACAGCCGCCCTGGCCGACTAGCTCGCCAAGCAGGCCAACAAAGCGCTGCTGCCATCTTGGTTGACTGTTGTCGTGTCCGACAGTTACGCAAGCCCAAGGGTGCTCATCCTGGCATGCTCGTGTACGAAGGCCAGCAGAGTTTTCGCGTTGCGCCCCTTGACCCATCTGCCCTAGGTGACGAGGAAATGCAAAATTAAAGCCTGCTTAGTAGGCAGACACCTTAGGTAAGTTGGCTGCGTTCTCGCTGCGGCAGCTCGCTTTCGGCAATCCCGAACTTCGCACAGTAGCGTCGGCGATATTTAGGGTTGGTTTCATGAAGTGAATACAGACAGGCACAGTATTTCTGGCGATAGAGACCATCAGCCTTAGCCATCTCTTGCCCTTGGCGATAACCGTCCCTGAAATCTGTATCGAGAAAAACAAGCCCATATCTTTCTGCAGCGCTTTTCCCTTGCTGAATAATCAATTCTCTAGCTTGCCAAGGGCTCACCAGCAGAGAGCTTGTGAAGTATTTATAGCCATGCTTAGCTGCCCAGGCTGCTACTTTCGACATGCGAATACCCATACAAAAGCGGCAATGAACAGCTTGCGCTTGCCCCTGCAGTTTCAACCAGCGCTCGGGCTCTGAAGTACCTAATTTCGCCATCTCAAAGTTGTGCAAATCGGCAAAACGCCTAGCTGAGTCAAGGCGAGCCTGAAATTCTTCTAGGGGATGAATATTTGGGTTGTAAAACAGACCCGATACCTGGTATCCCGACTCCCGCAGGGCGAGTAAAGGATATTCAGCACAAGGTCCACAGCAAACATGCAGCAGCAGTTTCTCGCCTTGAGTCGGCAAAACTGTGCCGTTATCTTCCGCTCTATTCAAGTCTCGCCCTCGCCTTCTTGGAAATCCAGCTGGCCGCGCATCGCCTGTTCGGTAGCTCTGGCCAAATGCCCTAGGCGCTGTTCATAGTCACTGGGACAGGCTATCCCCAAGTGCTCATATGCTAAACGTGTCAAAACACGCCCTCTAGGGGTTTTGGCCAAAAAGCCCAACTGCATCAAATAAGGCTCATAGATATCTTCAATCGTGACGGCATCTTCGCCAGTACTGGCCGCAAGATTGTCGAGTCCCACAGGCCCTCCACCAAAAATTTCGACCATCGAGCGCATCAAACGTCGATCAACGGCGTCCAGGCCTTTCTCGTCAATTTCGAGCGCAGCCAAAGCGTAGCGTGCAATCTCTAAATTGATCGTGCCTTCGCCTTTGACTTGAGCAAAGTCACGCAAGCGTTTGAGCAAGCGGATAGCAATGCGTGGCGTTCCTCTAGAACGTGTAGCAATCTCGGTCAAGGCTTTTTGGTCGATACCAATACCTAAGATAGCCGCATCGCGCTGGATAATACGACTCAAAGCGTCTGGCTCATACAATCGCAGGCGATTGACAATGCCAAAACGATCGCGCATAGGCGCTGTTAGGAGGCCTGCTCGCGTCGTCGCACCAACCAGTGTAAAAGGGGGCAAGTCAAGGCGAATGGTTCTAGCACCAGGACCTGAGCCTATCATGATGTCAATTCCGTAATCTTCCATCGCGGGATAGAGGGCTTCCTCCACCAAGCGATTGAGGCGATGAATCTCATCAATAAAAAGCACATCATGTGGCTCTAAATTAGTCAGGATGGCCGCTAGATCTCCTACTTTTTCGATCGTGGGGCCAGTCGTCATTCGAAAATGAACCCCCATTTCGTTAGCGATGATCCCTGCCAATGTGGTTTTACCTAGACCTGGTGGACCATAGAGGAGAACGTGGTCTAGCGCTTCTTGCCTTTTTTTCGCTGCTGCAATATAGATCTGTAGATTTTCCTTGACCTTATCCTGGCCGCAATAGTCATCCCAGGTACTCGGGCGGAGGCTAGCCTCTTCTCTCTCCTGGCTCAAACGCTCACCTTGCACGAGGCGTTCTGAAAAATCCTCATCCGCCTCCATACTTAAACGACTCCAATGATCGAACTCTCTATCCACCACGTCTTAGCTCCCAGCTGTTGCCTTTTCCCAGCTTTTTCGCTCCCTGCTTCCTTTATTCTAAGCATTCTCGAAGCACTTCATGTTCTCATTCAGGCAGCTGTTATTTTAGGCCTTGGCTTGCTTTAATGCTTGGCGCAAATTCCATTCAAGATTTTCGTTAGGATTAAATTGCTGACGCCCCAAACTTTCTGCCTCTTTGCTGCTATAACCCAAAGCAGCTAGAGCCGTTAGCAAGTCTTCCCACAGGCTATTTTGTTCCGACGTAGGCTCTGGCGTACCATCTGGAAAATCAGGCTTTGTCTGCAAAAGTGTTGGCCAGGTGCCCTTCTGTACTCGGTCACGCAATTCTAAAACCAAGCGTTCAGCGCCTTTTTTGCCTAAACCTTTGACTTTGGTCAGCTGCTTGGTATCACCAGACAAGAGGGTCAAGAGTAAGTGGCTGACATCGAAAGCCCCCAAAATAGCGCAAGCTAGTTTGCTTCCTATGCCATTCACAGACTGCAAAAGATCAAAAATTCGCACCTGCTCGCGGCTAGGGAAGCCATATAAACTCAAGTCATTCTCGCGAATCATAAGCCGCGTATAGCAAAGCACTTGATCACCCAACTGCCCAAATTGGGAAAGCAGCTCTGGGGCTGTACGCACCTCATATCCCACGCCTTGAACCTCTATGGTCAGCGTATCGGATGTCAAATCAACAATCTCACCCTGTAGTCTTGCAATCATTCTATCCCCTTCCTGTTCCCCTTTGCCTTGCCTCTTTGCCCTGGTAACCCCCATACACTTCAAACGAACTCAAACGACCTGTATAGGCCTGGCAAATAGCGACAGCTAGCGCATCTGCTGCATCATCTGGTTTGGGAACTTGTTTGAGATTCAAGAGAACCTTAACCATCATCTGGACTTGCTGTTTGATCGCTTTTCCAGAACCCGTCACCGCTTTTTTGATCTGGTTGGGCGTGTACTCGTAAACCTCTAAACCCCTTCGAGCAGCCTCAACCAAAACCGCTCCACGTGCGTGCGCCGTTCCCAAAGCGGTTGTCTTATTATTGGCAAAAAACAGCTCCTCAACAGCCATGATATCAGGCTTGTAGTCTTCAATAAGCGAGTGAATAGCCTCGCTAATCGATAAAAGACGGTCTGCAAAAGCCTGTTTGGCTGGGGTCTCAATACATCCCGCATCGAGGTAGCGCAATCTCGAGCCGTCTACTTCGATGATGCCAAAGCCAAGGCGAGCATAACCAGGGTCTATACCGATGATGCGCATATCTTGTCTGACGCTCCTAAAAACACAAACCTAAACATTGGAGAGCTTTTTCAAGGCGAAGGGCATCGCCTTGATAGTGGACGCCCCAAAGGCCCGCCAAATTAGCGCCTGCCACATTAGCCCCCATATCGTCTATGAAAACACTTTCCTCAGGCGCTAGATGCTGTTCTATCATGAGGCGTTGATAAATGCTGACCGAAGGCTTGGCGTCCTGCCAATCCGCTGAGATCACGCAAGCTTGAAAATCGTTGAGAATCGGCAGCTGAACGCGATACTGATGAAAGCGCTTCGATGCGTTCGAGAGCAGATAAAGAGGATAACCCGCATCGATTAAGCGCCGAGCTATAGCCGTCACCTCAGCAATCGGACACATACTTTTGTGCCAATTCGCAAAAAGAAAACGCGCCCTTTCGTGCAGATCCTCTGGCAAGCGAGAGAGGATCCTCTCGAGAAAAAGCTTCTCTTCCAATCTGCCATGATCCATGAGAATCCATTCAGGCGATGCAAAAATACAGTCATGCAGTTGCTTAGCCACGTCTGGATTTCCCACCTGGCTGGCTACATAGGCTGGCATATCATAACGAGCCAAGACACCTCCCATGTCGAACACAACATTGTGAATACGAGGCTGCCCTGTTATCTCACACACTGGCAAAGAAATGCCCAATCCTAGCAAGTGCAGGTCTAAAGATTGACTTTGCATAGCTTTTATCGCTCCTCCCAACAAGAAAACAGGTAAATCTTCTAGACCCAAGCTAGCTCATCCAGACTTCTAGACCCTGCTTTTCTATCGGCTCGAAAAGCCTTTCATCCGTAGTTAACTGGATGCGTCTTTGTCATTCATGATTTTCTATCATACAAGAAAGGCTTCAAAGCGAAAAAGATGGCTCTGAAACTTCTATTGAACGAGCAATTGTTCGAGCTTGAATAGGCGTTTCAAGAAAAAAGATCCGAGCTTCGAGACCAATCGGTCTTCAGCTCGGATCCTATGAATCTGGTGCGTCTTCAGGGACTCGAACCCTGGGCCCACTGATTAAGAGTCAGTTGCTCTACCAACTGAGCTAAAGACGCTTGCATCGTTCAGAGGCACTACGCACTCTGAACAAAAAGGTATTCTAAGTTGCTTCTAACAAGATGTCAAGGTCTATTCTAGAATTTGTCCGTCCTGCCTCAAAGGGCGTATTGATTTAGAATGTCTTGGCGCAAAGTCGTTAAATGATCAAATAAAAGGAGCTCCCATGCGTTTCTCTCGTAAACAGCAAAACATTCTATTTATCGTAGCCATTCTTGCCGTTCTCTTGGGCGTCCTCACAGCCTTTTTGTTTCGCCTACTCGCTCACTAAGATTCGGCTTGGAGCCTACTCATGAACACAACATCATCTGCCAGTCATAAACTCACCCAGGGCTCTATCTGGCAAGCCCTCATGCGCTTGGCCCTCCCCATCATGGCCAGCTCATTGATTCAGATGGCCTATAGCTTCACCGACCTTTTTTGGGTTTCTGGTTTAGGTTCGCCTGCTATAGCCGCTGTCGGTACAGGTGGCCTTTTCATCTGGTTTGCAGACAGCCTCGTTTATTTAGCTCGCATGGGCGGACAAGTTCTGTCGGCGCAATCATTGGGAGCTGAAGACTTGACCCAGGCTAGGCGATATGCTGGCTCCTCCTTGCAATTGGGCATGCTACTCGGGCTTTTGTATGGCTTGCTCATGCTATGTTTTCACCCACAGCTCATAGCCTTTTTTCATTTCAAAAGTCACCTAACCATTCAAATGTCTGAAAGCTATTTGCTCATCACAGGTTCGCTCATCATCTTCCCCTTTATGGCCCGTATCTTCACAGGCTTAATGACAGCTACTGGAGACAGCCGAACGCCCTTTATCATCACAACGCTCGGCCTGGTCATCAACATGCTTCTAGATCCCTTATTTATCTTGGTCTTTTCTTGGGGCATTCAAGGCGCTGCTTGGGCCACGGTCTTATCTCAATCCATCGTTTTGCTCCTCTTTTTCTATGCAGCCCAACAAAATGAGCTTCTTTGCCGTTTGCCTCTTTTTCGCTACTATCGATCTTGCTACCTCTCTATTTCTCGCATCGGTATACCCGCTGGTCTTCAAACCATGTTCTATGCTGGCACCTCTATTGCGATCTCTCGTCTCATTGCCAACTATGGCGACCTGGCTGTGGCGGCTCAGCGCATTGGTTCTCAAATAGAAAGTCTCTCTTGGCTGACCGCCGAAGGCCTAGCTGCAGCCTTAAATGCCTTTGTAGCCCAAAACGTAGGTGCAAAAGCTTGGCACCGCGCCAAAAAAGCCTACCATCTTGCAGCGACTTTTATGTGTGGCCTTTCCTTGCTGGTCAGCCTTTGTTTCTTATGCTTTCCTCAATTGATTTTGCAGCCCTTTTTGCATGAAGCTGCCTCCTTAGACATTGGCATCCACTATCTCAAAATCCTCGCTTTTTCCCAAACTTTGATGAGCCTAGAGTTGGTAGCTAACGGGACCTTTGCTGGCTATGGCAAAACGCTTTACCCCTCTCTCGTCTGTATCTTTCTAACGGCTGCTCGCCTGCCGCTCAGCTTGCTTTTGACCCAAAGCAGCTTAGGTCTTCATGGCATATGGTGGGCCATCAGCATCTCGAGCATTTGCAAAGGTGGCGTTCTGACCCTCTCCCTTCCCTTCTTTCGGCGGCGCTATGAAGAACGGCATCAGAGCCCGCTCATCAAAAGCTAGGGCGTTTTCTCAAGTTTGAGGCCTGCCAAAAAGGCATCTTGCTTTTTCTGTACTTCTAAGCTATCATTGCAGAGCTTGCGGGAATGGCGGAATTGGCAGACGCGCTAGTTTCAGGTATTAGTGGTTGTACGACCTTGCAGGTTCAAGTCCTGTTTCCCGCACCAACGTTTAGACCCGGATTCGCTAGGCCGAATGCCGGGTCTCTCTATACTGGATCCCACCCTATGAAGCCACCGCGAACAAGCTCCTCTTCTTCTCAGATCACAGTTGGTGTACGGCAGTTGCTTAACTATGTCGAGCATCATGGCGCACTCAAAAATGCTAGTGATACCTCACTCGCCTCCATCTCGGGCAGCAGGCTGCATCAGATTTTTTATCAGCGTTTCCAAGAGCAATATCCCAGCTGGTCCTTCTCCTCAGAAGTCCCACTCGAAGGACTTTACAGCAATCGTTCACTCGAACTTAAAATTCGTGGACGGGCAGATCTCATTATCCACACGCCCGATCATGAGTCTGATTGGCCAATCGAAGTCAAAAGCACACAAGGTCCTCTAAGTGATTTATCGCCTGATGGCTTCAGTCATCACTGGGCACAAGTTCGTCTCTATGCCTATCTTCTTCTGCAAAAAGAAGATCGCAGTCAAAAAGCGGCAGGCGAAAGTGAACAGCCTAGTCCAAAAGAAAAGAAGGACAGCTGTCGCTATGCCCTCGCCTATATATCAGCTCAAGATCAGCAGTTCACGCTACTCGAGCGCTCAGAATCTATCGCTGAGTTGGAAGCCTGGGCGCAGTCTTGTTGTCAAGCCTATTTATCCATGGCGCTTGACTGGCAGCAGCACCTTCTCCAACGAAACGCGTCCATCCAAGCCTTAAAATTCCCCTATCGACACTTGCGTGAAGGCCAGCGTGATTTCATGGAGATGGCACTCTTGCAGATGCGCAAGCACCGCGCCCTGCTGGTAGAAGCACCTACAGGAATAGGAAAAACCATTGCCAGCCTCTACCCAGCGATCAAAGCCCTCGGGCGCCAGATTCATCAACGGATCTTTTATTTGACTGCCAAGCGTTCAACCAGTGTTGTTGCCCGTCACACGGTAGAACGCTTAACGGAAGAAGGCCTCGTGCTTCGCCACCTCCAGATGACTGCCAAGGAACAGCTCTGTTTAGCTCCTCAGGTTTATTGCGAAGCTCAGCTTTGTCCCTATGCTCAGCACTATTACGAAAGAAGCCGCCTAGCCTTACACGAGGGTCTGCTGAGCCTCGCCCTCAACGAAAGCATCATTCGCCAACTAGCTCAGAAATATCGCTGCTGTCCCTTTGAGCTGCAGCTTGATCTTGCAGCTTATTGTGACCTTATTATCGGTGATTACAACTACGCTTTTGATCCTCGTATTAAGTTAGATCGTTTTTTTTCGGAGGATCCTTTGCCCCATTGCCTACTCATTGATGAGGCTCACAATCTACCTGATCGCAGTCGAGACATGTACAGTCAGCAAATCTGTGAGAAACAGATTTTGGCTTTGCACCAAAAGATACAGGAAACTCGGCCAGATCTCGCAGATCTCAGCACGCTCCTCGCCCCCCTAGAGCCCTTACGCCAGATCCTCGATCAAGGTCAGACGCCTACCGAAAACCTTTCTTTCACACAAGAAGAAGCTTCTTTTATGCAAGGCATCGAATATCTTGTTCCAGGCTTCCTTTCTTCTAAGCACCCACCCCAAACACTCATTCAATTTTGGCGTGAGTCTTGCTCTTTTTTGCGTGCTCTTATCGACGAAATAGATGATCTCACCCTGCAAAAAGATTTAAAGGCGCTCTATTTCGACCTTCTCTTCTTCTTGCGCTTAGCAGATTCCCTATGGCATGATGCTTTTCGCTTTCTTCTGCGCTGGGAGGAAAATGAAGAAGGGCATGCTTTGGTCTTACAAATCCTTTGTTTAGATGCTTCCGACTTCATAGTTAGCACCTACTATCCTCGACACAGCGCCATCTTCTTCTCCGCAACCCTCAGCCCGATGTCTTGGTTTCAGCGCAATCTTTGTGGACGAGATCGCGATCGGGCAGCCGAAGAATTGATTCTGGACTCACCCTTTCCGCGCGAAAATCGTTTAGTCATTTTGCACCACGGCATAGCGACAGAATTTCGAGAGCGACAGCAAAGCCTCCCCCAGTTGGCCAAAAGCATCCTATTGGCTGCTAAGGCCGCCCGAGGCAACTGCCTGGTTTTCTTCCCTTCCTACGCCTATTTGCAGCAATGCCTACAGCTCTGCCGCTTAGCCCTCGAAAAACAAGGTCTCACCTGTCTGATTCAGAAACGTGATATGAAGCAGCAAGAGCAAGCCAAGTTTTTGGCTCATTTCAAGCAAACAGCAAAGCCTGTCATAGCCTTTGCCGTTCTAGGTGGCAGTTTCAGCGAGGGTATAGACCTTGTCGGCGAGCAACTCAAGGCCGTTGTTGTAGTGGGAACAGGCTTACCAGGCTTGAGCTTGGAGCGCGATCTCCTCCGTTTTCACTATGATGAAGAAGGTGAAGATGGCTTCGCCTTTGCCTATCGCTATCCCGGCCTCATTCGCGTCTTACAGGCCGCAGGACGTCTCATTCGAAGCGAGCATGATCGCGGTTTTATTATCCTTATTGATCGTCGTTATGAAAGTGAAGCTTATGCAGAACTTTTGCCTAGCAGCTGGTGGCTAGAGACTTGTCCAGATCAGAAAAAGTTGGCTGCCTTGTTACAGGAGAATCGCTGGTTGACGCAAAAAGATGAGGCAGAAAGCGAAAGTCCATCTCCCTGATCCCACAAGCAAGAGCAGATCGTGTAACCCACTGAAAAACAATGCTTTTATTCTACTTTGAAACGATACGAGATTGCTTTTTATAAAGGGTTTCTAGATCGGCTTCTTTTGGGCGGCAAGCAAGGACAGACAGAAAAATCCTAATCGACCTGTCCTCCCCTTAAAATGCCTTTCTGCCAGGCCAAGTCTCAGTCCACGCACGGCTAAAGGACTCAAGATCAGCCAACAATTTTGAGCTTGGCAAAATTTGCTCCGTTATGCTGGCCTGGTAAGCCAACATAAAATCTAGGCAGTCGCCTCCCAAGGCAGCACTATGTTCGACAGCAAAAACTTTGTCGAGAGGCGCCTGTTCCGCCCATTGCAAGGCCTTCAGCAGGGCTGGCTGGCAGGCTCTGAGTGGCTTCCCTTCGGAACTAGGCTCAGCATAAAAACGATGGGCCTCAAAGGACCAGTACTGCTCCGAAGAAGGCTCTTTTGTGTCCTCCCCAAAATTCAAGCCACATTGGGCTAAGCTCATAAGTCGAGCCATGGCCAGGGCTAAGCTTAGATTGCTCGCTTCAACTTGGGGGCGCTGTTCCAAGGCATAGCAAGCACGCAAAAGGAGCTCATAAACATCCTTTGACACCTCGCTGGACAAGCAGCTTTCGGAGCCATGCACAAAAAGAGCCTGGAGCAATTCAAAGAGGATATTGGCTTGCGTAAAAGCTAGAATATGCTCGCGCAAGGCTGAAAAGGGATAGACGATTGTAGCTTGATCCAATTGCCAGCGGCCACGATAGTAAAAGAGTTGGCAATCACTTAAGGTCGCTATTTCCATAGCTGCTGCCAAGCCTCGTTTGGGGCGCAAAGCCTGTCTTGCCGAGACTCGAATAATGCCCTTTTGAGCTGTCAATAAAGACACATAAAGATGTCCTTCGCCATAGCTATGGCGTCCTAGCACAAGCGCTCTTTGCTGAACATGCGTGTGGTCGGGTGGCATATCCGCAACTTAGCGCTCTTGCGCAGCTCCTAGCTCATACTCTTTTAGAAAATGAGCCTGATTTCGCCAGTTAGGGCGAACTTTGACAAAGCAACGCAAATAGCAGGGGCAGTCCAGCATCGCTTCGATCTGTTCGCGTGCTGCCTGGCTAATGGCGCGAATCTGCCGGCCTTCTCTCCCTAGAAGCATGCCCTTATGCTGAGTTTTGTCGCAGACAAGGTCAGCCTCGATGCGTACCCTGACACGCTCTTTCCCAGACTCATAGACAGATCGCCCATCTTGATCCAACTCTTCAAACTTGACGATGGCAACGCCAACCCCGTGTGGAATCTCTTCTCGCATCTGCAAGAGAATTTGTTCTCGTATATATTCGGCTGCTAACTGCCTTTCGGTCTGATCCGTAAAGCTTTCGGCCTCATACAAAGCTTGGCCTTTGGGCATGTAGGGATAAATAGCCTTGAGCGCTTCCTCAATACCATCACCTGTCAAAGCCGAAACGGGCAAAAGTTCCAAAGAAGGATATCGTTCACTCAGCGCCGCCATGACGGGCAGCAATTTTTCTCGAGCTCGCCGGTCAATTTTGTTGAGCAGTAAGAACAAAGGTTTTTGGAGGGCTTGTAGCTGTTCTAGAATTTGCTCCTCTTCAGGTCTAAGTCGATCCCGCTCAGCTTCTACCATGAGCAAGACGAGATCAGCTTCTTCTGCCGCATGGAGAGCTCGCTGGTTCATCAATTCGTCTAGGCGATGCTTGACCGGGTGCAGGCCAGGCGTATCAACAAAAACGAATTGCGCATCTTGATATTGACGAATACCACGTATGTTGTGCCTAGTCGTTTGAGCTTTGGCGGTTGTAATAGCCAAGCGGCTATCGACTAAGGTATTGAGCAGCGTCGATTTCCCCACGTTGGGGCGCCCCACAATAGCGACAAAACCAGAACGCTGGATGACTGTGCCCAATCTTTCTGGCTGGGCGGCACTTAACTGCTCCAAGTGACTTGCTGTTGAGCTAGCCATTTCCGCCTCTGTTTTTGCATCTCCAGCTAGAGCAAGACCCACATCTTGCATAATGGCGCGAGCAAGGCCGCGCATCTGCACATCCTCGCCCTCTGTCTCATGGTCAAAGCCAAGCAAGTGCAAGCAAGAGTGCACCAGCAAATAGCAGATTTCTCTAAGCAGACTATGTTGGCTGCTTTCCGCTTGTTCCTGGGCTACGGCGGGGCAGAGCAAAATCTCTCCTAAAGGCAAGGATGGCGCCAAAGCACGCCGCGGACCTTGATCCATCATGAGCTCAGCGCTAAGGATCTTGCCATCATCCTCTGTCGAATCTGCCAGTTCAATATTTTCGTAGTTGTAGTCGTAGCTCCCTAACGCTTCCAGCAGCTTCCCATTTTGCATATTCAGCATGGGGAAAGACAAAACATCGGTAACCCTATCCTTTTGTCTATAACTTCGGTTCGCTGCTTGAATATCAGCTGGCGAGACATAGCTGAGATCCAGCTCCAACGTCTCCGTGTCGAGTCCACTGACATCAGCTTGATGAAACTCTCGCTCTAAGGTGCGCTTAACACTCGCCAGAAGCTGAGGCTCAAGCGCTTCTAGCGTCTCGGCCGCCACCTCATTTTGCTCATTTCGAAGATGTATGCATACGCGCATTCGGGTAACTCACTCTTTCATGAAATTGGCCTTGGTAGACCTGCAAAAAGGCTCGAATAATAACTTCAAGATCAGCAAAACTCAGGCCACTGTCTCGCAATTGATCTTGATCAATTTTGCCCTTGACAATATTTCGAGCCAGGATTTCAGCACCTTCTAAATCTTGTGTCTTTGTCGATTTCATCGCCGCTTCCATAGAATCTGCCAACATGACAACAGCCGATTCGGGAGAACGCGGAATATGCCAGGGATAACGGAACTGTGACTGAGGCGGAGCTTCGCGCCCCTCCGCCTTGGCAATCTCGACAGCCTTATAGTAGAAAGACGCCTGCAATGTGTTGCCATGGTGCTCTGTAATAATCGATTGAATCGGCAGAGGTAGGCGATAGCGCTTGGCCGTTTTGAGGCCGCGTTCTACATGCGCAATAATAAATGCCGCAGAGTCTTCGGGAGCCAAACGGTCGTGCGGATTGAAGTCACTCTGGTTCTCCGTAAACATCTCTGGGTGATCAAGTTTCCCGATATCGTGATAATAGGCTCCTACCCTGACAAGCAAGCTATCTAGGCCTAGCTGCTCGGCAGCTGCTTCGGCCAAATTGGCCACCATCATCGAATGCTGGTTGGTACCTGGAGCTTCAAGAAAAAGTCGGCGTAACAAAGGTTGGCTAGGCTGGGCTAGCTGAATCAAGCGCATAGGAGAGACGGTCGAAAGGAAAAGCTCATAAAGGGGCATAATGCCAATGGCTAGAACAGCTCCTAAGCCTGTAGCCATTAAAGCCTGCAACATATTTTGAGCCATAGAAAAAAGTGTCTGTTTTTGGAAAAGCCCAAAAAGCAGGCTGGCCAAAGCAGCTGTCACAGCGGGGAACAAAATCAGCTGAACCTGTTTGTTGCGTTTTTGGTAGGAGGCCCCCACCATGGAGCTGACCAGAATAATCCAAATTTGGACAAACATGGCAGCTGGGTCTTGATAAGTTAGCGGTAAGAGGAGCAGCAAGGTCAACAGAGATAAGCCTAAGCTCATCCGCAAGCCAAAATAAACGCTGACGATGGTACTTGTGAAGACCATCGGCATCAGATAGGGAGACATTCTTGTCAAAAGAGCTGCTGCCACTAAATTGATACCAAAGGTAAGCAATAAAACCAGTTGATCGCCCCGTCGGATTTCCTTGTGTCGACGCGAGCGATAACTGCGGATAAAGAGCAACATGAAGGTCGCTACAGCGGAAACCAGCAGCGTAATAGCTAGCAGGTGGCGCACATCGAGTTCATGGCGTTCTAGCAAGCCTAGTGAAGCCAACTGTTTGACATGCTCAGCCGTGACAACCTCGCCGACACTCAAAATACGCGTGCCAGCTGGGATAAGAACAGGGTTCTCAACACTTTTTAAGAAATTAGCCTGTCGCGCAGCTTCGGTGGCATTTGCATCATAAACGAGATTGGGCTGCAAACTCTGGCTAAGCAGCGTCTCCAGCAAGGCATATTCAGCTTGGTAGCGGTCAGAAGTCTCGACAACCGATGCCACTTCTTTTTGGATTTCATTCTGAAGGGTGCTGCGATCCTGCCCCTTACTCATAATCTCCTGAGCTAAATGCAACAACTGCTCGCGATAATTGCTGTAAACCGATTGGTGTAACTCGAGCAAAAGCTGGATACTGTCAGTATCTAAACTCATATTGAAGGCCAGCAAGCGCTCCCTAAGGCTTTGGGCGAATTGCTGTAGCTGCTCTGGGGCAAACACATAGATGTCGCTGTCTGTCTTTTGCGTTGAAGTGCCGCCCTCTGTAGTTGTTGGCTTAGAAGGCTCAGCTGTCTTAGGGGTATCAGCCTGGCTGCCATCAGCGGCCGCAGGCTGTCCTGCTTCAGAAGGTGTACTGGCCACTGAGTTGGGCAGGTTCAAACGGGCTGCTTCGCGTAAGGAACTGCGGCTCTGATCAATGGCCTGTGCGACTTCCTTGACACGTTCTATGCTGGCATTGCTAATGGCGTCTGAACGCACCAGAACTCTTTCGGTTCGAGCGGCTGCCTGCCTAGCACGTTTTTCGGTCGCTTCATCATCGACTAATTCTTTTTGCGTATTGATATCGTAGGGCGAAATTTCACCAGCTACGAGGCTATAGCGCTTGGGCAAGCTCTGCTGATACAAGAAAAGAATCGTCAAGCCCCATAGCAAAACGACAAGGATATAGGTGAATATTTTAGAAGGATTCTTCATGATCCTCTCGTCCCTTTCCTTTTATCATAGGCATCATAAGCGCGGATGATGCGCTGAACCAGATCATTGCGAACGACATCTCGGTCGGTAAGATCAATAAAATCCATGCCCTCAATACCATGCAAAATACGCCGAACTTCTCTCAATCCAGAGCGGCTGTCACGGGGTAGGTCAATCTGCGTGATATCCCCTGTCACGACGGCCTTGGAATGATATCCCAAACGGGTCAAGAACATCTTCATCTGCTCTGGTGTTGTATTTTGAGCTTCATCCAAGATGATAAAAGATGAATCCAAAGTTCTACCTCGCATGTAAGCGAGAGGAGAAACTTCTATCGCCCCTCTATCGAGGTGCATATGGTAGGTCTCCGCCCCCATCATTTCAAACAGGGCATCGTACAGTGGGCGCATGTAGGGGTCAACTTTGCTCTGCAAGTCACCTGGCAAAAAGCCTAGGCGCTCACCAGCTTCGACAGCTGGGCGTGTGAGGATGATGCGCTCGTATTGTCCCCTTCGAAAGGCCTGCACAGCCATCGCAACGGCCAAAAAGGTCTTTCCTGTACCTGCAGGCCCGACCGCGAAAGTGACTTCATTTTCTCGAATACTTTTGATGTAAGCTTCCTGGCCTCTCGTTTTACAACGGATAGGCCGTCCCTTGGCCGTCACACAAATAGCATCTGGCGCATAGCTCAAAACTTGAGCGGTCTCGCCGGCTATAGCTTGTTCGGCCAAATAAGAAACCGTTTGCGGGCTCACATCGTGCCCGGCCTCTCCCAGAGCCAGCAATTTGCGCAAAACGAGCTCGGCGGCTTCGATCTGGTGTTCATGTTCCCCTCGAATCCATAGGCCTGCTCCACCTGGCTCAATGTGAACCTGAAAATCATCTTCGATGCGTTTGAGGCGTTTAGAGCCCACCGCCAATAAGTCAGCTAGTGCGGCACTATGATCAACTGCAATATTTTTTTCCACCTTTGCCTCCCACGAACTCTGACTTTCTCTCATTTTAGCAAGTCTATGCTCAGCAGACCTGCGCAAGACTACTTATGACGAGGCCAGCTCCAAAAGGCCAAAGCGATAAGCAGGGCTGTCTTTTCCTAAGGCTGGCAAAGTCAACTCATCATAATAATCAATGTGTACGCCTATTTCTTTGAGGAGCAAACTTTGGATATAAGAAGCTAATAAATGGTATGTTGCATTGAGCTGATTCTGGTCTCCAATAACCTGAATACGGTATTTATCACTGCCGTCATTGATGATCTGGCCATTGACGACGATACGGTAATCTGGATAATTGCCTGTCGTCGCAATCTCGCTCATGGCCACCAAACGCTGGTCATTGATCGCAATAGCTTGGACGTTACTAGCCCGCAATTGATTGACGAAAGTCAACAGCATGCTATGGTCGACTTTATTTTCGCGTCCATCTACCAAAGTAATAACAGCGCCAGGCCCCTTAACGGCCACAAGTCCTGCAAAGATCTCAAGTTCTTGTTTATTGGCCATAAGCTGTTTGAGGGCTGTATCGCCGCCTTGCTGATTGCTTTGGAGCTCTTCTAAATCATCGGCGAGGCGCTTGTTCTGTTTTTCTAATTCGCCATTGCGATTTTGGTACTCAATCACAAGATCGCGCAATTCATCTAGCGAAGCAGCATGAGCTAGACTATTGTGTTTGGCCTTTTGGATGGCCTTGCTTTGCCAAGCGAATAGGAGGCCAAAACAAAGGGCGAGCAACGCCAAACAAAAACGAGCTGATTTGGATTTCAAGATCTCACCTCTCGTCGTTCTCCAGCTTTGATCTCTGGAGTAGAGTTATCTGCGCTTGTAAATAGGGGGCATCAGCAAAGGGAGCGATGGTCAAGAGATCGATTGCCTCATAGCGAACCACCTTACCTTCTTGCTTTAACCGTTGAAGACGCCAATCTTCATTCAAGGCAGCCAGCATCTGGGCGCTATCGCCTATGGCCTCAATAACAAAGGGGGTGCTTTTGGGACTGCGGTTGACTAAGATCGTAGGCCCATTGCAGATGAGTTTGGACGTGGCCAGCAGACGTTCACCATTAACTGCAATGGCCTTAGCTCCAGCTATTTTGAGCAAGTTCACCGCAAATTGTACATCTCGCTCATGAATGATATCGCCTGCTTGAAGCCTGCTAGGATCGACCCCAGTGGCATCAGCTAGCGTAAGGCGAACGCCCGCGCCTTGCACCTTGGTTTGTTGCGCCATAATCTGGTCGAGTTGGTAGGCCTGCAGTTGATCTTTGAGCGCCATATCCCCACCCAGTTGACTCTCGTAGACTTGTTGAAGCAAGTGCTGGCGTTGCTCTGCCAAACGAGCTTGCTCGCCACTCAATTCTTCATACTTCATTTCTTGGGCGGTAAGTAAGCGTTGGTAACTTTCTAGCTGCTTTTCGGCCTCTGCGAGACTCTGTTTTTCTTTCCACACAGCATAAGTCCCTCCCGCCAAGATCAGCATCAAACACAAAAATAAGGCTAGCGCCGCTTGCTCTCCCCAGGACTTTCGTTTCTGGCAATCTTGCAGGCTTTCAGATGATCGGTCAGGCGTGTTGGGACTTGCCATAAACTAGGTCTCCATATCCTGACGGAGCTTTGCCAAATAAGCCTCAAAGTGTGGCGGCAGCTCACATGTAATCTCGAGTTCTTTCCCCGTTCGAGGATGCTCCAAGTGGATAGCCGCTGCGTGCAAGAGCTGACCCGAATGAGCCGGCAAGGGCGGCAATTTCAACTGCGCTTCCTGCCTGGGGGAGCCATAAAGGGGATCCCCCACAATCGGATGGTGGATGTAAGCCATATGAACGCGTATCTGATGGGTGCGTCCCGTCTCAAGATCCACTCGCAAGTGACTGGCCTGACGAAAAGAATCGAGAAGGCGAAAGTGCGTGCGCGCCGCTTTGCCCTGTTCCATAATCATCTGTCTCTGGCGGTGAACCGGATCACGCCCGATTGGCGCATCAATCGTGCCGCTTAGCTCATTGAAACGCCCCAGCACAATACACTCATATTGTCGACGCACCGCATGCTCGGCAATGGCCGCAGAGAGCTGACGGTGAACCCAATTGTTCTTCGCCACAACCAAAAGCCCTGATGTATCACGGTCTATGCGGTGGACAATACCTGGGCGCTCTTGTCCTCCCTGATCAGAAAGATTTTGCCCATAATGATAGCGTAGGGCATTAACCAAAGTTCCCTTAGGATGACCTGGTGCAGGATGAACCACCAAGCCAACGGGCTTGTTAATAATCAAGAGATCTTCATCTTCGTAACGAATGTCGAGCGGAATATTTTCGGCCTCGTCACTCAGCTCTTCGTGTGTCAGATCATCCACTTGGACAGCTACCCATGTTCCTTCTGGCAAGCGCTCCGAAGGTCTCAAAGGTCGAGCCAGATAGAGTGCTTCAGGGCTTTTAACTTCTGGGTAAGTTGCCAAGCTATCGCTGCCTTCTTCTTGGCTTAAAGCCCAAATATGTTTTTGCTCAAAAAGAGGGCGTATTTGGGAGCGCGTCCACGAAGAAGACAAGGTTGGCAAAAGGCGATCCAATCTAAGATCACTTTTGGGTAAAAGAAAATACTCAAGCTTCACGATCAGCTTCCTCTCCTTCAGAGCTAGGAAGGGATGAAAGGTCACTTTCCTCTGCTAGCTTCGGCTTATCCTGCTGTCCCCGACGCCAAGACCACAGCAAAAAGAGCAGTACCCCCACAACAAGACAAGCGTCAGCTACATTGAATGTTGGCCAGTGATAAGACCCCAGTTGGATATCGATGAAGTCGACCACATAGCCCAGTCGAATACGGTCAATAAGGTTACCTACCGCACCCGCAAAAAGCAGGGAAAAGATCAGTCTAAGTTGCTTATCTCGACTGCGAGCAAAGCCAACAGCGAAGGCGATAGCCGCAAGCAATGATAGCAGGCTCAGCAGATAGATTCCCCAAGCTTGGCCAGCCAAAAAGGACCATGCCGCTCCTCGGTTTTCGGTGTAGGCCAAATGTAGGAAGCCAGGTATGAGCGTGCGTTCGTGCGGCATCTGCCACATGGGCGCCAAAGATTTTGTGAGTTGATCTAAAAAAAGTGCAAGTAAGGCAATCAAGATGCCGACCATATCCAATTTTCCTTTCCGATGCGATAGAAATGATCGCGGCTGTGGGCTTTTGGGCCTTGGAAGCGAGGTCCGTACAAAACGCCCTCATATCGACAGCCTAGCGATGTAAAAGGTGCATAAAGCTCGCACGCACTGACCAAACGATACCAGCTCGGGTCATAGAGTGCCCCATCAATACCATCAGGCAGACGATACATCAACAAGGCCTGCTTGGCATTTGCCCAAGGGTCAATAGGTTCTTGCCCCTCTCCTGCTGCAATCTGTCCTGCTGATGGAACCTTCATAGACCAGGCATAATGGCTAGGTCCCACCCCACTATAAGCGGGCTGGTAAAGCCAGTTTGGATCTGGCACTGACGACAGATCCTGTTCTGCCAAGGCTAGGTCATAGTCTTGAAGGCGGATGGCTTCTTCAAAGTCTGCTGGTGCAAGACCCTGTAAATTGAACTTAATCTGCTGTTTTTGGGCAAAATCAGCCAATTCAAGAGCTAAGTTCTCATCAAAACTTTGCTGGCGGTAGATAAGCTTAAGCTCCAGCCCCATCACAGCTTGCGCAGGCCACTGTTCAGGCCAGCGACTCCAATATTCGCCCAAGCGATCCCCTAACATGAGCAGGTTAGGTAAAACAGGTAAAGAAAAGCTCACCAGCTGCTTGGACTTAAAAAGCGCTGTATCCTGCTCATCAGAAGCAATCAAGGGGCCTTCTCCAAAATGCGTTAACAATCTCTTGAGGTAGGCAAAAGATGTCAGCTGAGAAAGTTTCTTGCCCTCTTCGCAATTGTAGTGCAAATAATAGAAGGCATTAGACGGTACTTTTTGAATGGGATAGGCCTGATTAGGCGCATAAGTATCATAGGCCTCAACATTCAAAGGTAAAACGTCTATCTGATCTTCTAGCAGGCCGCGCATGGCCTGTGCAAGATCAGGAAAATGGACAAGTTTAATGCTTGGGATGCGCCACCCTTGTTCGGCATATGGAGCCAGCTGAAGCTGCTCGCCTCCCTCCCCCTTGGACCATACGTAGGAACCTGTGCCGCCCTGCTCCAGATTCTGGTTCAAGGGATTAGAACGAGTTCTAAAAAGCGGGCACCCCAAACCATAAATGGCATAAGGTCCGCCCTGTCCGTAAGTCAAACGTACATGTCCTGGATCGAGTATGTCTACCTGCTCAAGATCAAGAAGCTGCTGCTTCCATACACTTGGGGTGTTTAGGTATTGTTGCAGGCTATAGGCAACATCTGAAGCCTGGAGTGGAGCATCAGCCGAGTTTTCTCCCCCCTCTGCTAAAGTTAAGGTCAATTGTCTCCTATCTTGCGACCAGTGGGCGTCTTGCACCAAACTGCGCGCCCAACGTCCCTGAAGATCGCTGCGGTATAGACTTTCATTGGTCAAATTCAAAAGCGATTGACGCCAAGGATCTTGGCCATCCCAGAAGCCCTGCCAGTCCTGACTAAAAATAGGCAAGCGTAAGGATCCTGAAACTTGACGGTTGACAGGGGGGCTTTCACTTGGATTCCCCTCACTTGTTGGCAGAACAGACTGCTGGCTCGAACTGAGGTCTGCTCTCTCTCCAAGCGCCTGGGTCGGCTCTAGTTCTTTTGGCGTCTGAGCCTGGCAGGCTGTTAGACTCAGAGCAAGGAGAAAGACTGCCAGCCTTCTAAGCTGTTTTACAGCTCTAAAAAAACGCGAATACTTCATCTCACTTCGCTTTCTCTACGGTCGTCACTTCGGAGATCGCATCCGATTCTCTAGGTCCAGGCAGACGAAAACGTTGGATGGCTGAGGCCTTGCCTTGTTCGTCTAAATCCACTAAAACGCCCTGTACCCAGGCATCACCCTTAGCCAAGACATAACGAGCTGGCATGGCATCTAAAAAGCGTCTTCTAGCCACGGCGTAATCCATGCCAATCACACTGTCTGTAACACCAGTCATGCCTAAGTCTGTAATAAAGGCAGTTCCCCCTTGCAGTATTCTCTCATCGGCTGTCTGCACATGCGTATGCGTCCCGACCACAAGTGAAAAGATCCCCTTTGCCATATCAGCCAGCGCCGCCTTTTCGGCTGTTGCCTCAGCATGAATATCTAGAATGAGCAGATGCTTCTCTTCACATTCAGCTTCTGCCTTGAGGATCTCTTCTAGGGCCAAAAAGGGAGAAATGACCGCTCGCATCTGCACCTGCCCCAACAAACTGTAAAGGCGAATTTTTTGCCCTGCACAACAACAGGTGTAGGAACTGGTGCCTGGCCATGTAGCTGCGCCGTTGTAGGGACGCAACACTCGAGGCTCCTGCGGTAGCCAAGGTGCTAACTCTGGTCTATCCCAAGCGTGGTTGCCTAGGGTGAGTGCGGCCACACCACTCTGGAGGAGGCGCCTGGCAATCCGCGGCGTTAACCCTAGACCACCAGCCGCATTTTCGGCGTTGGCAAAGACAAGGTCACAATGAGCTTGCTTCTGTAAATAGGGCAGCACATGCAGCAGGGCTTCGACCCCCGCTTGGCCAACCAAGTCTCCGACAAAGGCTAGTCGCACAACCTCTCCTCCTCTCCTTGACTCTGATTATGTTAGCACGTTAGCTTACTATCTCTACATATCGAGCAAAGAGACTCGAAGAATTTAACTTTACACGAAAAAAGAGGAGAACCTTGCGGTTCTCCTCTTGCTGTTTAGCGTGCGTAGTCGGATATTCTTGTTTCGCGAATGAGGTTAACTTTGACCTGACCCGGATAGCTAAGCTCCTCTTCGATCTGGCGGCAAATTTCATGTGCAGCCAGAACCATATCGTCTTCACTCATCTTATCAGGCTGTACCATAACGCGAATCTCTCGGCCAGCTTGGATGGCATAAGCCTTTTCGACACCCGCATAGCTATTCGCAATTTCTTCCAGGCGTTGGATGCGTTTGACATAGGTTTCCATGTTTTCACGTCTCGCACCTGGCCTTGCGGCTGACAAGGTGTCTGCTGCTGTTACCAAAATGGCTAGCAACGACGTTGGCTCCGTGTCTCCATGATGCGATGTAATCGCATTAACAACCGTTGCAGGCTCTTGATATTTTCGAGCCAAATTAGCCCCCAATTGAACATGGGTACCTTCTTGCTCAAAGTCTACAGCCTTACCTATGTCGTGGAGCAGACCCGCTCGACGTGCTAACTGCCCATCTAGGCCGAGTTCCTCCGCCATCATACCAGCCAACTTGGCGACCTCGATCGAGTGCTGCAAGTTATTCTGGCCATAGCTGGTTCGATAGCGCAAACGCCCTAGCATCTTGACCAACTCTGGATTCAAGCCAATAACGCCCACTTCGTAGCAGGCCTTCTCGCCTTCTTCCTTGATAACTTGGTCTAATTCTCGACTGGCTTTGTCGACCATTTCTTCGATGCGACTGGGATGAATACGTCCATCATGGATCAACTTATCCATCGCCCGTCTAGCGATCTCACGACGAATGGGATCAAAGCACGAGAGAATAACAGCCTCGGGTGTATCGTCAATGATGACATCCACCCCCGTAATCGTCTCGATGGCTCGTATATTGCGACCCTCTCGACCGATAATACGTCCCTTCATTTCATCGCTAGGCAAGTGGACAACTGACACCGTATGTTCTGACACATAATCAGACGCATAACGCTGGATGGTGCTGACAACCAATTCCTTTGCTCGACCTTCGGCCTTAGACTTGGCCTCTTCTTCGAGTTGACGCAAAAGATTGGCCATATCATGCCGATAAATCTGTTCAGCTGAAGCAAGCAGTTCATCTCGAGCCTCTTCGAGGCTGAGCTTGGCGATCCGCTCCAAAGCTTCACGCTTTTGCTGCTCCAAGGCCTCTGCTTCAGCAGCTTTGGCAGCTAGCTCATCAGCTGTTTGGCGCAATTGCTGCTGCATGGCCTCCTGCTGCTCAGACTTGCGTTCAAGAGCTTCTTCTTTCTGCTCTAAGCGCTGCCGCTCCCGCTGTATCTCGCCCTTGCGTTCACGAGCTTCACGTTCCAGTTCTTGTCGAGTTTTGTGAACTTCTTCTTTCACCTGAAGCAAAAGCTCTCGCTTCGTCTGTTCGCCGTCGCGGCGAGCTTCGTTGATTAAACGTTCGGCCTCTTGCTGCTGGTCTCGAATCTGCTGCTCAAGGTTTATGCGCTTCTTATTCAGACTGGAGCGATAATAAAAATATGTCAATAAAAACACGATGAGTCCACCAAGGACCAAGCTAATTATTATAGTTAGCCATGGCATCGTACATACCTCCCTATTCATTTATCAAGTTGCGGATATAAGTCCCAGATATTCTGATTTTTGCACAGTCAGAATCTCTGATAGCAATTAAAGCAAAAGCCTAATAAACTATACGGGTCAGTATAGCACAAATTCAGGGTCACGCTAAAAGGAGAAGCGCTTGGAAATCCACTGGAAAGTTCATAAAGAAGACCATCACCTAGAGCTAAGACAATTGCTTGAACGCCGCCTGGGCTTTTCTCGTCTTCTCTTAAAACGCCTGCGTCTCTATGGCCACTGCACCCGCAATGGTCAGCCCTGTCGCATGATCGATTCCGTTTTCGCTGGTGACGATCTACACCTATATTTTCAAGAAGAAAACGAGCTCTCCTTTCCTTGTCGCCTTCCAGCATCTAGCCCTGTTTCCGTACTCTACGAAGATGATTGGCTAATCGTCGCAGACAAACCAGCTCATTTGGTCACGCATCCAGATCATAATTGGCCCTGTGACTCTCTGCTTTCACGTTTGGGGGCAGCTTATGGTCAAGCAGACGCACAGCTTCACCCTGTATCCCGTTTAGATCGCGATACGTCAGGCCTGGTTTTAGTCGCGAAACATGGCTATGGCCATTATCTTTTATCGCAAAAAAGAATACTCAAGCATTATGTCGCTTTCGTGCATGGCCGCCCACCTGCGAAAGAGGGCTGGATTCAGCTGCCCATCGCCCGCAAGGGCTCTTCCATTATTGAACGCGAGGTTGCAATGGGAGGCCAGCCAGCCCTGACTCAATATCAGCTTTTGAGTGCTGTGAATGACACTTACAGTTGGCTACATCTTCACCTATGGACAGGTCGAACCCATCAACTTCGCGTACATTTGGCAGCTATTGGCTGCCCAATTGTAGGTGATACGCTCTATGGCCATAGAGGAGAAACGGAGGATTTCTGGGATCGCAAGTTAAAAAGGCAAGCCCTACACGCCCATCATCTTGCGCTCAACTGGTCCTTGCCCCAAAAGCTAGCGGCCAACGCCCAAGGCCTAAGCCTTGCCAACATCGACACAGAGGAGCTTTGTTTTTTCGCTGCACCTCTCCCTTTAGATATGCAGCAATTACCCCAAGCCCCCTCAGCTTTTAGTTTAGAGAAAATCGCCCGTCGTGAGGATCTTTCTCACGCTGCTGCGCCCTTGTTTCTTTGTTAAATAGCTTTTGATCTGGGTGCAGACTGACCCACTAGCTGAGCTTCTTTAGAACTTTAAGGGTCTTTCAGCCTACACCCAGAAAATTTCTAAGACAACTTTACTTCTTTGAGTGAGCAGTCTCGGCTAAATTCTGCTTAAAAGTTTGAGCTTCTTCGTATAAGGAGCGAGCTAGGGCTTTCGCCTCTGTTGGAGAAGCTGAACCCGCCAGAAGTCTTGCCAATTCATCGATTTGGCCCTGTTGATCAAGGTCTTGCAGGGTGGTATAACTACTCGCCGCTTCTTGCTGTTTGGCAATCACATAATGATGATCAGCAAAAGCGGCCACCCTAGCGTTGTGTGTGACACACATCACTTGGTGATGGCGGGCAAGGCGAGATAGTTTTTCTCCAATAAGCTTCGCCGTCTCCCCACCGACACCACTATCTACCTCATCAAAAATCATGAGTCGGTCAGCATCCTCTTGATCGAGAATTAACTTAATAGCCAACATGATGCGAGCCGCTTCACCACCTGAAGCAATGCGAGCAAGTGGCTTAGCTTCTTCACCTGGATTAGCCGAGAACAAGAACTGAACGTCATCGAGGCCCTCTTCTTTTGCCTCCTCTATATCCAAATGCGTGAAGCAAACTTCAAAGCGTGCATGAGGCATCCCTAAACTCGCCAGCTCTTTTTCGATACAGCTAGACATCTCAACAGCGCTCGCCTCTCTTTGTTCTCTCAAGGCCAAGCCTGCTTGCAGCATATGTTCTTTAGCCTCTTCTAACAAGGTGTCCAGCTCATGAGCGCGTACCTCATCCTCACGCAAAGCCTGTAATTGTCCTCTGAGTTCGGCTTGATAGCGCAAAAGCCCCTCATAGTCCTCGCCATAGCGTCTTTTGAGTTGCTCAATGCGCGAAAGTCGGCGGTGAATGCGCTCAAGTAAAGCAGGATCTGATGTTTCGAGTTCTTCCGTCCAATTTTGATAGCGTGCTGCCCATTTTTGAATGTCTTGCTGCAATTGCTCAAAAACTTGCAAGAGCTGAAACAGCTCCGAATCGCCCCCCCTGTTAGAAGGAAAATGGGTGTCATCTTGCGAGCTTGGCTTTTCTTGTTGAGCTATCGTTTGATCGACAGCCCTAGATTGTGCTTCGGGTCTCCTGAATCCTGCTTCAACTTCTTGTTCCAAGAGGCCAAGCTTCCGCCAAAGTCTGTCAACTGAACCCAAAAGACCTTCTCGCTCTTCTTCGGCCCCAGAAAGTTCTTGGGTTATAGAATGGGCTATCCGCCTCAGTTGATCAGCACGCTGCAAGGTCTGCCGCTTGCGCTGAAGTAGAGTTTCTTCATCTTGCCGAAGCTGAGCTTTGGCGAGATCTTGCCAGGTCTTCTGCAATCTTTGTAGGCGCTCTGCACGCAAATCAGCACTGCCCCCCAGACGATGCTGTTCTTGGCGCAACTGGCGGTATCTCGCATAAAGGTCTTGATATTGAGCTAAACTCGCAAGCAGGCTCTCTCCTCCATATTGATCGAGCAAACGCAAATGCTTTTTGGCATCAAAGAGGGATTGTTGGTCATGCTGTCCATAGATGTCGATGAGCTGTCTTCCCCAATTTTGCAGTAACTGCTGCGGCACCAAGCGGCCATCAACTCGAGCCGAGGAGCGTCCTGTTATGGGGATGTCACGACTCAAAAACAATTCCCATGTTCCAGCCTCCTGTTCGTTGGGACGATCGCCCCACTGTTCTAGGTCTGGAGGTAATTGTTTCAAAACGAAGCAGGCCTCTATTGAGGCGCGGCTAGCTCCTGTGCGCACCAAACTGCGATCCAAAGCTGCACCGCTTAATTGTGCAAGGGCGTCAATCAATAGTGACTTGCCTGCACCCGTCTCACCACTTAAGATGGTCAAGCCAGTCTTGGGCTCAAAATCCAATGCTTCTATTAGAGCAAGATCAGAAATGCGCAGATAACTTAGCATATCGCTTTATCTCAGGATCTCTTCTTCAATAAAGGGACGAAGGCGCGCAACCAGGTGGGCTGCTTCTTGCTCCCCTCGGCTCGCCAAGAAAATCGTGTCATCACCCGCTATGCAGCCTACAATTTCGGGAACATGCATGGCATCTATCGCGCTCGCAGCCGCATTGGCCATCCCAGGTAAAGTTTGAAGCACAACAATCGATCCAGCCTGTTCAACTCGTTTGGCAGCTTGGCTAAAGACTCGAATCAAGCGGTCTTTTGTCGCCGCGGCATTCCCTGCCATCGAAACATATTTTTGCGAACCGTTGCCAACGTTGACCTTGACCATTTTGAGCTCTTGGATATCCCTCGAGATCGTGGCCTGTGTAGCCTCATACCCAAGCTGCTCTAGACGTTTAACCAGATCGGCCTGTGTCCCGATGCTTTCTCGCACAATGAGATCCAAAATGGCCTCCTGGCGTTTTTTCTTACCTAAACGTAAAGTCTTCTTGGGCAAGATCCCTTCCTCCTATGCAAAGCAGCTCATA
>JAEZYR010000101.1 GCA_023442635.1 Bacillota bacterium
CCATTTACCCGAGGGCGAGCGGATGACCTTGAACGCCCATCTGCAGCGTTGGGGAAACCTGGAGCCTGGTCGCTATCGCCTCCGCAAAAGCTTTGGGATAGAGGCCGAACGAAAAGAAGGTCTGGGAGCTGCTACAAGAGAACAGCAGGGCTATATTGATGTGTTTTCAGAGCCCTTTGACTTGCTGCCAGGCAAGCAGGGCTAAAGAAAAACTAGACTTGGCTCTTTGTGGTATGCTAGCTACAGCTCACGGATGGGCACGTGGGCAGACTAGAGTCTTGGCATGATTCAGCTGCTTTCTGAGCAAGGCTGATGACTGTGCTTCCTGCTTCGGCATCTGGCTGAATCGGCTAGTCTGCATCCACCCAAGTCTCGCGTCCAGACTCGCGGGATTTGCCCTGAAGGAGTATTTTTATGTCTTCAAGAGAAAAAATATTGCGGATTGCGACAGGCGGTATTTTGATCGCCCTATCGACGGTGCTCTCGTTTATTCGGCTTTTCCGTTTGCCGATGGGAGGTTCTGTGACTGCAGCCTCACTCTTGCCCTTGGTTTTAGCGGGCTTTTTGTTTGGGCCAGTCTGGGGAGTTGTGATTGGGGCAGCGCATGGCTTGTTACAGTTTTTGCTGAGCGGCGAAGGGGCCTTGAGTATCTGGAGTCTTTTGCTTGATTACCCAGTGGCTTTTGGCCTGATCGGCTTAGCTGGCCTTTTTGCCTTGAGTAAGCAAGAAAGAGAAGAGCTGCCCCTGCAGTTGCGCCTGGCCAAACTGCCGCTGATGAAACTGATCTTAGGCACTTGTGTGGGTATTTTGGGACGCTTTGTGGCTTCCTTTTTCTCGGGGATTATTTTCTACTACATGTATGCTGGTGACATGCATCCAGTTCTCTATTCCCTGCTCTATAACCTCTCCTATAACGTGCCCGAAATCGTGATCACGGTGCTGGTGCTGCTCCTCATTCGAGGAGCCTTGTGCTATCGCAAACGCCAGGCCTGATAGGAAGGGTCTAGCTTGCTGCTAGGCCTGGCCTCATAGGCCTCAAGCTAAAAGCTCGGGGCTTGTAGCTCGAGGCTGAAAAGCAGATCAGAAGCCTGGCTTTCCGCCAGCCAGGCTTTGCTGATGCCGGGCCGATACGCTGTTTTCGCTTGCCTTAGCCGAGCGTCAAAGCGGGTAAACCCAGTTCTTGACAACGAGCTGCAACGTCACGATAGACCGCCGCAGGTTCTAAGCCGACACGGTATTCACCCTGCCAATAGCGAATTTCGCCTGCAATCATAGTCATCATGATATTTTGTTTGTTGCCGCTGTAGACCAGGCTATTAGGCAGGTGCAGCAGGGGCTGTAAGTTCGGCTGAGCCAAGTCGATGAGGATGAGGTCAGCAGCTTGGCCTACCTGAAGCTCACCTACATTTTTGAGGTCCATGGCTTGGGCAGCATGGCTAGTGGCGAAGCGCAAGACTTCTGAGGGTGGCAGGGCGGCTGGATTTAGGGTGCTGACCTTTTGGAGTTGGGTGGCCAGATTCATCTCACGGAAAAAGTCGAGTGCGTTGTTGCTAGCGGGGCCATCCGTACCCAAAGCGACAGTCAGCCCAGCCTCCATATAGCGGCAAATAGGCGCGATACCTGAGCTGAGCTTGCAGTTGGCAGAGGGATTGTGGACGATTTTGATGTCGTGCTCTAGACAGAGCTGGATATCATTTTCGCTGAGATGGACGGCATGATAAAAGGCGCCGCCGTAGTCGAGTAGGCCATGCTTAGCCAGCCAGGCTGTTGGGGTCAGTTGGTGCCGATCTAGGCAGCTTTGAACCTCGGCAGCCGATTCTGAGTTGTGCGTAAAAAAAGGCGCCCGATAGTGGGCTACAACTTCGCCTAGGGCTTCTAGGAGCTTGGGCGAACAAGTGTACTCTGCATGACAGCCCAAAACGTGGCTGACAAGAGGGTGCATTTTGTTGAAGTGCTCGTGATGCTGGGCTAGTTCTTCAGGGCTGGAAACAAAGTCATTGACGGAGCCGCACAGGACGAGGCGAAAGCCCATTTCGGTAGCAAGTTCTGCTGCTACATCAGGAAACATATACATGTCGCAGCAAGCCGTGATGCCACTGCTCAAGTATTCGAGAAAGGCGAGCTGGATAAAGGGGCGAACCTGTTCGGGTGTCAGTTTAGCTTCGAGGGGAAAAACCAAGTTTTGCAACCAGTCTAAAACGGGCAAGTCGTCGGCTGCATTGCGCAGAAAGGTCATGGCCGCGTGGCTGTGGGCGTTTTTGAAGCCAGGCATCAGCAGGGCGCCCTCACAATCGATGGCGACCAAAGACTCAGGATCTAGCTTGCTTTTGGCTGCTGTTTTTGCGCGCTGCTGCTGAATCAGATCCCCTGTCAGGCTAGGACCGACATAGGCGAGCTCGTCACCTGCAATCCAGACTTCGCCCAGGGCTGGCTGAGCAGGTATTTCTTCGTTTTGGGTCAAGGTCAAAAGAAGGGCATTAAAGAGGCGATAAAAAGCCATAGATCAAGCTCCTTTGGAATGTCGAAATAGAAGGCAGAGCGCAGCGGTCTAGATAGAAGAGCGCAGGCTCGGCTCGTTTCTGAACTTCTGGCGGCTGAGTTTTTCGCCTGGAAGTGAGCGTATTTTTAGCGAGCACTGTTTTAGCGCGCGCTATTTTTAGCGAGCGCTGTTTTAGCGCGCTCCCTTGTCGTAGATGATGCCCAGAGCCCTTGGTGCGCGGTTGCTCGAAGAGAAGAAGAGAAGCAAGAAGAGGGTGAGGACGTAGGGCAGGATCAAGATCAAGTCGGAATAAGCAGCTGGCAGACCGAGTTGGCGAACCAGTTCGTAACCGCCCGAGCGCGCAAAGCCGAAAATGACACAGGCGAATAGGGTTTGAGGGATACGCCAATTGCCAAAAATCAAAGCGGCAATCGAAAGATAGCCAAAGCCGACGTAGATGGAAGGCGAGAATTGGGCTGAAATCGAGTAGGCAAAGGCGATGCCGCCGATACCAGAGAGCGCGCCCGAAATGATGACAGCCAAGAAGCGAACCTTGCTGACAGAGATGCCAGCAGCTGCAAGGGCGTGGGGATTGTCACCAGCAGCGCGCAAGTGCATACCAAAACGGCTGTGGTAGAGCACGTACCAGGCGATGATGGCTAAGACGATCATGATGGGAACAAAGGGATAGATGCGGCTGAAGGCTGCGCCCAAGATGGGGATTTTGGAAAGAACAGGCAAATCCCAGCGTGGCAGACTCCCCAGAATGAACTTGTCACTCGGCTGATCAAAGAGCAGCTTGTTGAGCTGGCTGGTCAAAAAGGCCGTCAGCGCAGCAGCCAGGATGTTGATGACCACGCCGCTGATGACCTGATTCGCCCGAAAGCGGATGCAGAGGAGGGCGTGCAAGCTGGCATAAAGCGCGGCGCCCAGCATGGAGCAGAGCAAGGCGACGATGAAGATCCAAGGGGAATTGGGAGCCAAGTGATCTTTGAGCAAGATGGCCGCCAAAGCGCCTGAAAAAGCGCCGACGCCGAGCAAGCCTTCAAGCGCCAGATTGACAATGCCACTGCGTTCGGAATAGATGCCTCCGATGGCAATGATGAAGAGGGGGAGGGTAAAGGCGATACCGTCAATAATGATGCTATCCATGTCCTAGAGATCCTCCTTACTGGGAGCTTGTGCGGCAGATGGGTCGGTGTTTGAAGTCTGATCTGTTGCGGTCGAATCTGTTGCGGCCGAAAGCCTGTGTTTTTGGCCTTTGCTGGTATGACCTTGGCGCTGCTGGCTCAGATAAGCGAAATAGGCGCTGCAGGAGCAGAATAACAAAATGAGCCCCGTAATAACCGCTGAAATTTCTTGCGGTACGCCTAAGGTTGAACTCATGTAGGTGCTGCCT
>JAEZYR010000028.1 GCA_023442635.1 Bacillota bacterium
CCCCTGACTGCAAAGCCTTGACTCGCTCCTCAATCTCAATACGCTCAGTCAACCGCTCCAAGGCCAGCGCGATCTCAGCCTCTGTCGGATGCTGAGCCATCACCTGGTAACGCACCATCTTTTCAGGTGTCAACATATGCGCGTGCGCTTGTGCCTGAGCTGCCCCTCGGGGAGCTCCCTGAGCGCCCTCCGCCTTCTTTGCCTGTGCCATCTGTCGGAAGCGCTCGATCATGGCAGGTGACATCGCCCCGTTGGCCACATAAGAACCGATGACCGTTGCCCCTGCTTCTTCTGCCTTTTTCACCCCTGCTTGCAAGGAAGACCAGGCATGCTCCGAATCGGCATAATAGGCGAGTGTACAGAAGATAAACACCTTTTTTCCGCCCAAGTTGGCCAAAGCTGCCTCTGCTTCTTTGTTTGGCCCACCTTTATCGACCCAGTAGCCCAACACGACGTAATCACTATCCGCTAAGTCATAGTCTTCTTTGACATCGTGGATCTCTCGATGGCTCACGACCGTCTCCAACCCTGCGTAAATGCCCTCCGCCAGGCGCTTGGTACACCCTGTCAAAGAACTGTAAAGAATCTGCACCCGTACGTCTCTCATCTTTGCTCCTCTTTTCTCTCTAAGCAAACTTCTGCTTCAGCAGCAATTTGAGCCTAGCGGCCTTTGCTGTTTGGCTCTTCATCCAGCTGACTTTAACGCAAGCGCAAGCCCCGCGATAAGTCCCTTATATACATTTCTAAGCGCTCACAGAACCAGTCCATGCCACGTTCTCCCACAAACGGCAAATGTGTCGCGAAGGGGGCTGTTTGCCAAGGAAAACTAAGCGTGTCACCTTTCTGCCCAGGCTGCAAACGAGCCAGGAGCTGACTGTCCCCCAACAGCCACAGGGGTTTGGCGCACGCCAACAAGGCGAGTCGTTCCTTCTCATCAGCATAGGCCAAGACCGCCTGGTCCAAGGTTAGACCTAGCTCGCCCAGCATCTTAGCTAAGCCATCGTTGAGTTCCTGATAGCCGACACAGCGCACACAAAGTTGCGCTGGATCTAGCCCCCAACTTCTGAAATACCTAGCCCTCGACGCCGCTTTTTGCAACAACTCTGCACGATAAGCTGCGTCGATCTCTTCGCCAGTCGCTTCGCCCACCTGCTCTAGAGCCTCTAGCGTGCCTTCGTAGCCATAAGGACTAAAAAAGACATAAGGCTGCTGGTATTTCTCCGCCAGGGCTTTTGCCAACGGCAGGGCCTCTTTACGGAGAACGAGGTTCACCCTAGCACGCCCGATCCTTTCTGCTTTCAAGTCTGCCAAAGCGCCCTGTACCAAAAACGTACAGCCCTTTTGGGCTCCGAAACTTCTGGCCATCATGCGCTCGATTTCGGCCAGGTCAGATTGCAGGCGATAATGGTCGGGCATCGCCCCCAAAATGTTGTAATACCAGCCTTCTTGCGCTTTTACCGCCGCGTCTGTTGCCCTTGCTTCCCTGCTGGCTGCTAAGGCCTCGCTCTCGTCGGCCAAGACGCATGCTGCCAAGATCTCATAGCAGGCCTTGAAGCCCTGGAGATAATGCCCCCGAAAGCCCCCGGTGTCATAGACATGCATGTGCGACTCCACCTCATCTTGAAGATAAAAGGCCACGCCCTCCAGGTCGCTTCCAATCGTTGCCGTCACCGAAGAGCCCACAATAAACAAGTGCTCTGGCTTTTCTTGCTGAGCAATCTCACGCACGGCTCTCTCGAGACGGCTCATATCGCCCATCACAACATCTTTTTCGCTCAAGTGCGTGACGGTATAGCGCCTACCCACCTCTAGATCCATGAGGCCAAGGGCACTGATGCCATAGTGCGTCGTTCCAGTGGGGCCGTATTCCAACACATAGCTATCTCGAAGGGCGAGTATGCCCCACAAATAACCCATGCGATCCGAGGGCACAGGTAGCAGGCGCTTGAGTAAGCTTTTTTCGCCCTTGCTGTTCTGGCACTCTGACAGCCCTACTGCGCTTAGCGCCTGTGTGAGGTCTTGAGCCTGACCGCTCTGCTCTTTCATCATGGCTTGCTCCCTCCTCTTCATGCCCTTTTAGCTGCAGTGTTCTGCATCATGCCTGGCTTTTCGGCTTCAGCCAATGACAGCTCCCCACGCTGTATCTTGGCCTTTTGGAGCAAATGGACTTGCTCGGCAGCTCGACTGAGCAAGTGCAAAAGCTGCTGATTCAGCTGATAGCCCGAAAAGGCGGCCAACATTTCCATCGGCTGCACCACCAAACCATGTTTGGCCAAACGATCGGGGAACTCATGGCCGAGGTAGAAGCCTGGCCCCAGGCTGGGATAGTAGGTCTGCAAGGGCGCAATATTGGCCGAAGGGCAGACATAGGGGTCGCAAAGTTTCAGCAGCGCCGCCTTCCACTGCTCATCGTTTTCATCCAACTCATGGAATTGAATTAAGCGCGGCTCTAGCCCTAATTCTGTCAAGTAGAGAGACAATTCCAAGGGCAGCAAGGGTGTATTGCCATAGATAAAGCCTAGGCCTGCCAGTTTGGGACGAAGCTCAGCTTCCACCTGCTTTTGCTCCGCCTCACGAGCGAGCAACCAGGACTCAGCTTTTTGTTGACGCGCTTCGGACAAATAGGGCTTGAGCTTCTCCAAGAGATCCTCGTAAGCCGCCCGAATGGCTTTGGGGCTCACAAAGCGGTCGAAGTAAACGTAGGGTAGCCCCAAGCGTCTTTGCAATGTTTGAGCCAAGCCCTGCCCGATCTTGTCTGTCACCAAATTCAAACTGACATCAGCGGCTTGTGACAGACCCTCTAAGCTGCATTTAGCTGGAATGATTTCGGCGATTTCTACTTCTAAAATTTTCAAAAAAGCCGCCAGCTCTGAACGCTCAAAGCCCATCTGTCTGGGGCCGATTAGGTTGATTCTAATCGCAGCACCTGCTTGAGCCTCGGCCTCTTCTTGTGGTCTGCTACTTGGGCAGCTACCATCTGTTAGCGTGCCGCAAATCAAAGGCGCGAGAGCTGTCAAAGCGCGCTCCATGCCAGGATAGTGATTTTGGCATTTGTAGTGCTCGGTATGGACGACAAGCATAGGAAAGCCGAATTCATCCTGCCAAAGCTCCGCCAAGCTATCGAGGTCATCTCCGATCAACTCCGGCACACAGGTCGTCACCAAGAAAAGAACCGCGGGGCGCTCCGCTTCAGTTTCAGTCAGCTCCTCTAAAGCCTTTTTTAGCGACTTCGCCACCCCAAAACTGACGCTCGCATTATCAACGCAGAAGCAATAGCAGCGCTCAGCCAAGGGGCCAAACTGCCCCATGTTGAGTGCGAGTGACTTGGCATAGTAGCCGCACTCTTCAGTTCCAATGATGAGCATGCTCGCCCCTTCAATCTGCCGCAAAATCATCTGCACACCAAAAAGAGGACAATGTGATCCTGGGAATTTCGCCTCACTCAGGGCTCGCAGGTCTTGATCCGTTTGAATAGAGGAGAGACGCTGCAAGGGCAAGTCGTGTCGAGATGCTTCTATTGACATGATTCTGTCCTTTCTTTTGGCTCTGCTTCGGCAGATGGCAACACGTCATAGCATATGAGCGGCTTGGGGCGGCCTGGCACTGGCAGAAGATAAGCCTGAACGCCATAAACTTCTCGCAGCATCTGAGGACTCAGCACCTCTTCGGGCTCGCCTTCGCCATACTTGAGGCCTTCTTTTAAGACAATCAGGCGGTCGGAAATATCCAGAGCCTGCCCTAAATCGTGCAGCACCATCACAACGCCCAAATGGAGTTGGCGGCAAAGGCGCTTCACCAACATGAGCAAGTCCAGCTGGTGGGCAATATCCAGG
>JAEZYR010000036.1 GCA_023442635.1 Bacillota bacterium
GGCTTGGAGGCCAAGGCGCTCGCTGAGTTGTCGTAAACCTAGAGCTTGAAAGACTTCGTAGGCTCGAGTCTTAGCAAAATCAGGCAGACGCAATTCTTCCCACGATATTTCCAACGGCACGTCACAATCAATCCTCGCCAACTTTTGCGAAAGCTCAGCTAGGTCATGCCCTTCTTCTAACTTTTTCCGCTGGCTAGCCGTCAAGTCATCGAGATGCTGATAAATACCTTCGAGGGAAGCATAGGTAGAGATCAGCTTGAGCGCGCCTTTTTCACCAATGCCTGGCACACCTGGAATATTGTCAGAGCTATCCCCCATCAGGGCTTTAACATCTATAAATTGTTCAGGACTGATGCCATAGCGCTCTTGGAAGCGGTCAAGATCATAGAGCTGATCGCTCTTGGCTCCCTGCCCTGGATAAATAACTTGCACTTGCTCACGAATGAGTTGAAAGGAGTCCCGATCGCCCGTGTAGATGAGACAGCGCCAGCCTTTTTCAGCCGCCTTTTGGCTCAGCGTTCCCAATAAATCATCGGCCTCAAAACCAGCCTTCTCGATCAAGGGAATTTCAAGAGCTGCCAAGCAGGCCTTAACAATAGGAAACTGGACGGCTAGGTCCTCTGACATCGCACTTCGATGTGCCTTGTAGGCTTGGTACTGCTGATGTCGAAAAGTTGGCACTGGCAGGTCAAAGGTAACCGCCAAATGCGTTGGCTGGTACTGCTGCAGTTGCTTCAAAAGCATCGTGAAAAAGACATGTACAGCACCTGTTGGCCGTCCATCCCGACTGCTCATCTGAGCTTGTCGACCGACACCGTAATAGGCTCGATTCAAAATACTGTTGCCATCCAAAAGTAAAAGGCTATGTTTATCCAGCACGTTCATGCCTCCTCATCATTCTAAATGCGTCGCTCACTCTAGCTCGTCTTCACCTGGTGACGCTGACAGTAAATCTTCTAAGTAAGCTGCCAAGCTTGCCTCATCGGGTAAGTATCCCACCCAACTCGTCCACTCTGACTGGTGGGGCAATGGGCAGGTTAACTGCAGGGGCTCTTTTTTGGTCGGATGCGGTAAGACGTAGCGCCAAGCGTGCAAGCAAGGCGACTTTCCCATCTGGCTGTAGGGCTCTGGTGCATAACGCCGATCGCCCAGTATAGGCAAGCCATGGGCAGATAGCTGAGCTCGAATTTGGTGCTGTTTACCACTCCCCAAGCGAATGAGTAAAAAGGCTAATGCGCGTTTGGCGTCGTACTTTAAGCATAGCCAAGAAAGATGAGCCAACTCTCTCCCTTCTTTCGGGCAAGGGGAAAGTTCACAGTTTGGGGTCTGCGCCTTCTCTCTGGTGTAGCGCCGCTTCTTCCCTTGCTGGCTATGCCAAGATAAAACGTCCTCAAAATGCTGCCACTCTGGCCGCCTGCTTGTGGTCGAGTCAAAAAAATCCTGCCACCTTTTTTCCACACCTACAACGGCTACGTAATATTTGCTGACAACACGCTTCGCAAAAGCCTGCTGAATACGTGAGGCAGCCTTGCTTGTGTGTGCAAAAATCAATACACCAGACACGGGTTGATCTAGCCTATGCATGGGATGAAGCCAGACGGCGCCAGGCTTTTGATCGCGTTTTTTGATATAAGCTTGCAGTCGCTCAGTGGCATGGATATCTATCTGTGGGCCACCCTGCACAGCCAATCCAGCTGGCTTGGCGAGGGCGAGCACGTGATTATCTTCATACAAAAAATCTTCAGGCTGCGGCCAATTCTGAAAGGGACTCTGCCTCTGGGATCTGGCTGTCCCTATCTGAGTGCGCGAATGCTGGGCTTTGGCGGCACGCTTTCGGGACTGAGCGAAGCTGCTCTTCTTTCCTTGGCTAGCTCGCTTGTCGCCTCTCTCGGCTCCTCTTGGATTCGACTTTCGCTGGTCTTTGAATTTTGGCTGCAAGTGAATCCTCCTCTAGCAATCTAGCCATGCCCTACTTCTATCTTAATCCATCTGACTTTTAGTATAGCGGAGCCATCTCTTATTGCTGCTCTTCTGTCTAACGCTTCAGCCAGCGTTTTTGCTAACGAGCGCTCAATAAGCTTCTAGCCCCAGCCAGCCTGCCAGCCTAAAGTTAAATAGCTGACTAGACCTCAGTCTATCAGTTAAGATATCAGCAGCAGCGTAAGTCTGACCCTTGCCCTGTCTAATGAAGTGAAGGGAAACCAGCCTGTCATGCCACACAGTACTCACATTCTGATCTGTGATGATGACCCAGTCGTTCATGAGTCCTTAGGCCTCTATCTAGATGCCGAACAAATTCATCATGCCTCAGCCTATGACGGCGAAGAAGTTCTGCGACTAGCTAAGTTAGAAGAACCTGATTTGATTTTGCTCGATCTCATGATGCCTGGACGGTCTGGCATGGAGCTTTGTCGGGAATTGCGTAGCCAAAGCAATATTCCGATCATTATTTTGAGCGCGCGGGGCGAAGAAGTCGATCGTATTCTCGGCCTAGAACTGGGCGCTGATGATTACATCGTTAAGCCTTTCAGCCCACGCGAAGTCATCGCCCGTATTAAGGCTGTCTTGCGACGCAAGAACGAAAACAGCAGCAGTAGCGGTCATATCATCCGCTTCCCCAAGTTAGAGATCAATCGCGATCGCTATCAGGTGCGTGTGGCGGATGAACTCATCAGCTGCACCCCAAAAGAAGTTGAGCTTCTTTTTCTTCTCGCCTCACACCCAGGCGTGGTTATGAGCCGCGAGCAAATTTTGCAGCAAGTCTGGGGTTACGACTATCTGGGCGATATGCGTACTGTCGACACCCATATTCGTCGTCTCCGCCAAAAACTTGAAATTCAGGATGCGCCTTGGGTTCTGCAGACCGTCTACAGCGTAGGCTACAAGTTCGAAGTCTTTGACTAAGTATGCAAAGCGGGCCTTTCTTACGTCGTATTCTCTTGTTGCTCGTGGGTGGTATTGCCCTGTCCACCCTTTTGACGATGCTCATCTACTCAGGGCTCACTTCCAACATCGTCTATCGCAACCTAGCCCAGAGTAATTTTGCCCGCCAAGCCAGTTTTTTGGCAGAAGAAAGCATTGACTTCTGGGAATCTGGCTCTGATCGCGAGGCCTGGCAAGCCCTCTTTAGGCAGGCCTCTTCCCTTCTGTCCGCCAATATTCTTTTCTTTGATTTTGAGCATGACCAGGCATCTAACGGAAAGGTTCAGACAGCAGGGGCAGTTTCATCCACACCTGAAAAGGCAGAGCCTGCCCTCTATCGCTTTGCCTCCAATCCCGACGATGAAAAGCGTCTTGAGGATCCAGCACTCTTGCCCGAGCTCAAGTCTTATTTTCAGGCTGTCCAGGCTGGACAGCGCGTGGAGGGAAGCCTTCGCCTTGGCCCAGATAGTCCCGAATACATCCTCTTAGCCTATCCCGTCCAGCGTTTTGATGCTCGCCAAGCCAGTGCTGAAGTGGCTGCTGCCTTGTTCATTCTGCAACCCATGAGCCGCATCCGCTTGGCCTATGGTTCGGTGAGTTTTGCCTTGCTTTTTGCAGCTGGCCTAGCCATCCTCCTGATGCTCTTGCCGACCTATTGGGCCGTGCAACACCTCATCCGCCCCTTGCGCGAAGTTCAAAGTGTCGCTCGCGCGATGTCTCAAGGCAACTTCTCGCTGCGTGCCAATCCTCACAGCCCAGGAGAAATCGGTGAACTAGCGCAAGCCATCAACGAGTTGGCTGGTGACTTGGATCGCAGCATCAACGCTCTGATGCAAGAACGCAAGCGCTTGCAGCAAATCTTGGATGGTCTAAATGAAGGTATCTTGGCTTTGAATTGCGATCGTCGTCTAACCCATAGCAACCCGCGATTGGAACAACTTCTCGGCTCCAAAGAAGCCATTGAGCACTTATGCCGACACGAGGTCTTCTTGCATGCCATTCAATTCGAAAAGACTTCAGTCGAAGAGATGCCGCAAGGCGATCGGCGTTTAACGCTCCAGGTTTCACCGCTCATCGGCGATCATGGCGAAGTCCTGGGCGCTGTAGGCCTACTCAGAGATGAAA
>JAEZYR010000055.1 GCA_023442635.1 Bacillota bacterium
CACTGCAGCAGCTTGCTGTGGAGGGCTTGGGCGCTTTCGGGGCTCTGCTTCTCACGAAGGATCAGCTGATCGCGGCCCAAATAAAGAGGCTCGCTCAGGGCTCGGAACTCTTCGGCCAGCTGTTCGACCTCATGAATGGTATGGGCGGTAGCGGCTACATAAGAATCGAGGGGCAGGCTGAAATTTTCATCAATCCAGATCAAGGAGAAAGTCAACAAGCCGTCCTCGGGAATCTCGGTATCCTCGGGGAAGTCAAAGTGGACGATGGCTTCTTCGTGAGCGGCAATGGCTGGCAGATCGAGGTCGCCGGTGGCCAAGGAGCGGCCGTTGCACTCGAGTTCATAGCCAGCGCGAATGCCTTCTGTACTGCGGAAATCGTAGTAGTTGTGGATGCAGAGCTTGCCATCCAGTGGAGACGACTTGTCGGGGACAAGGCGCAAAGGACGGATGGCGTTGTGATACTCTTTGAGGCCAGTACGAACCGTGCGGTTGGCCGATATGAGGCCATCGACGCAGAAGTTCTTGTCGTTGGGATAATCGCCCCAGTCGCCGCCGTAATAGTAGCGGGCGCGACCGTCTGTGCCCCGACCCATATAGACCGCGTGGTCGCACCACTCCCACACAAAACCGCCGCAGAAACCGTCATGACGGTACATGGCCTGCATGTAGTCTTCGATGTCGCCAGGTCCATTGCCCATGGCGTGGACAAATTCACAGAGGATAAAGGGCTTCTCGCTCTCCTTCTCCGCAAAGTAGCGATCGATGCGCGGTACGGGTGAGTACATCTCCGATACGAGATCCAGATCATGGCGCTTGTTGTGGTGATCGCGATGCTGATAGTTGGCGCTCTCGTAATGGGTCAGACGGGAGGTGTCGACCGACTTGATCCAGCGCAAGGCGGCTTCGAAGCTCGGACCAAAACCTGATTCGTTACCCAAAGACCAAATGACAACGGCGCCACAGTTGAAGTCGCGCGTGACGGCTCTCTGAATACGATCCAAGATGGCCTTGTCGAAGCGCGGATCGCAAGCGATCTCGCAGTAGGTATCCATGCCGACGGTGGTGGGGTCAATGCGCTTGCTGCCGCCGCCGCGGTAGAGGGTCTGAACACCGTGAGCCTCTAGATCTGCTTCGTCCACGATGTAAAAGCCGTAGAGGGTGAAGAGGTCATAAGCCCAAGGTGCGTTGGGGTAGTGGCTGGTACGGATGGCGTTGATATTGTGGGTCTTCATCAAGGCCAGATCCCGCCGCAACTCTTCGGGCGTGACGGCATAGCCATTGATGGGGCTAGAATCATGACGGTTGACGCCACGGAATTTCACAGGCCGACCATTGATCAAGACAACGCCTTTTTCGACTTTGACCTCACGCAAGGCGAGCACCTGCACAATGCACTCGTCGCGGGTCTCAAGCTGCAAGTAATAGTGCTGCTCAGGGCACTCGGCATTCCAGAGCTTGGCTTGCTCCAGCTGCAACTGAAGCTGACCCGTGGCCATTTCTTGCTTGTCGTGCCAGTCGTTGAGGTTGATATGGCAAGAACCCTCAGCCACTTTCTCGTTGTTGGGCGTGAAGAGGCTGGCCTTGACCAAAAATTGCAAGTCGCCTTCACGTGGGAGAGGACGGCGGCCGCGCTTGGGCGGACCTGGCTGACGCACACTCAGATCGAGGGTAATTTCCGCCTTTTTGGCTTCGAGACCATCTGGGCTTATGTCTTGGAGCTGGCTGTGGATGCGGAAGTCGTGCAAGTGGCGCTCTGGGCGATGGATGAGCAAGACGTCACGGAAAATACCGCTCATGCGCAATTTGTCCTGATCCTCAAGGTAGGAGGCCATACCCCATTTGAGGACGAGGACGGCCAGACGGTTGCGGCCGCGCTGTAGGCGATTGCTCACCTCAAATTCCGTCGACGAGTGTGAAACCTGAGAAAAACCGATTTCTGTGCCGTTGAGCCAGACGCGGAAATTACAGTCGACACCTTCGAAATAGAGGAAGTGTCGCCCCTTCATCTGGCTGCGATCTAGCTCAAAATCGTAGATGTAACAGCCGCAGGGATTGTCAAAAGGCACATAAGGCGGATCATAGGGGAAGGGATAGCGGATATTGGTATATTGGTGGCGGTCATAGCCGAGCATCTGCCAGCAAGAAGGCATGGGGATCTTGTCGAAGTGGTGGAGCAAGGTGTCGAAGTCAGGGTCGGCAAAGTCCTCGGGCACCAGACCAGGGTTCTCGTAGTAATGGAACAACCAGGGGTCGTCGGTTAGGCGGGTGACCAGCTCGTTGCCTTCAGCTAGATCATCGCCAGCCTTCGCTTCGATGAGAATGCGTCTGCGCTCAGCTTCGTTGCGGTTGGCCAAGGGCAAGTACCAACTGCGCAAAGGCTCTTCGTTGACATGAAGGGTGTCAAAGGACAAGTGGGTGTCTTGGAGTTTCATCCTCTAGCCTCTTTCTTATTTGATTTTTTGGCATTGTATGACCAAAAAGGGTCTGATTTGCAAGAAAAACCTGATGATTAGGCTTTTGTTATCATATTATAAATGCAAGAGAGGATGGGAGGAGAATTTGTCCACTTTTATTTATTGGACAAATTAGCACCATGAATCCGGCTACTTTTGCCTATTTATCGCGATATTTTGTTGCACTGCTGCTTTTTTTGCTGACTCTGCCCTTGTTGCTGCGATCGATCAAGGATCTGCGCTTGCGCATGGTGGATCATCTGCAGGCTACGCCAGGCCACTATTTGCTGGTCTTGCAGGGGCAGGGCCGCAGGGAGCAGGCGACGAAGTCCATCCCTCTTTTTCATATGACGACTTTGGGGCGTGGGAAATCCTGTGACATTCGGCTCGAAAGTGAGGCGATCGGTTCGAAGCACGCCAGCATTTACCGCTATCAGGGGCGGTGGTTTATCCGCAATCTCAGATCCTCTTTGCCTGTCTACCTCAACGGCGTCGAAATTACGCAAGCTGTGCCTTTGCAGGATCACGATCGGATTACGATCGGGGAAGTAAACCTTCTGTATATCCACGATCAGGCGGCAGAGGAAGTGGGGCTTTTGCAGGGCAAAGTCGAATACCGCGGTATGCTGCCGACAACGGGAACCTGGGCTTGGCTCAACCTTTTTTTCCTGGCTTTGGCTGGCTTGCTTTTTTTGCTGCTCAGGGCTGACCGAACTTTCTTGCGCACGCCGACCCTCTTTTTGCTCGGCGGTCTGTGGCTTTTCTTCAACCTTTATTACTTTGTCTTGCCGCTTTTGCTGAAGCCCCTAGACAGACCAGCTTTTTTGACGATGATGCTGCTCTGCCTGGTTGGTGTGGTGATGCAAGTTAGGCTTATCGGCCTTCAGAACTGGCATCGCCCGATGGATGAAGAGCGGATGCTCTGGCAGTTGGGGCAGGTCAAGACCCTTACCATTGCGCTATTTGTGGGGCTTCTGCTTCTGCCGATTATCGCCTTGCTCGTGCGCCGCACGCGCTTTTTGGAGCGGTTGGTTTCCCTTTGTCTCGTGGTGACGCCCTTGCTATTGTTGCTTTCGCTCGTGCTCGGGCGAGGCGGCGATACCCATGGCGCCTCCCTATGGATCCGTATTGGCTCTTTCTCCATTCAGCCGACAGAATTTGCGAAGCTTTCGTACTTGGTCGTTTTGGCGGGCTTCTTCAAAATGCGCCCCCCTCGCCGCATACAGTTTGCTTTTGGGGCTTGGGCGGCCACGGTTTTGTTCTTGATTATGCTTTTGCCAGACCTCGGCTCGGCCATGATCATCATGGTGACGACGGTGATCGTCTATGTGGTCATGACCTCAGAGTATTGGATCACCTTGGGGATCCTCCTTTCAGGCTCGGCTGTCGCGGGTCTAGCGATTGCCATTTTCCCCCATGTCCAGAGGCGGCTCAGTGGTTGGACGACCTTGTGGACCGAAGTCACCGAACAGAATTCCCAGATTGTCTATGGTTTGCAGGCCATTGCGAGGGGCAGCCTTTTTGGGCGGGGCATTGGCAATGGCGCGCCAGAAGGCATTCCGCTAGCCTCCAGCGACATGGTTTTTGCCGTGATATGCGAAGAACTGGGCATGCTGGCCGCTTTGGCCATCGTTGCCTGTTTTATGCTGATCTGGCTGCGCGGAGCCAAAGCGGCTGTTGTGGTGCCAGATGGCTTTACGTCTTCGCTCATCCTGGGCTTAGTGACAGCCCTATTCCTGGAAGCTGGCTTTGTCATCTGTGGCGTCACGGGCTTATTGCCTTTGACAGGTGCAACCCTGCCTTTTATTGCAGCTGGAGGTTCTTCGCTGCTCGCCAAGTGCTTGCTTATGGCCCTTTTCTTCGGCCTAGCTTCCAGGCGAGAAGAAGACTTTTTGGCCTTCTCGGATGCCTCCATTCGAGCCCTGCGCCATGATTACGAAGCGCAATTGTCGAGCGAGGCTTACGTGCCCTCGGGCCAGGATTGGGCAGAGGAAGGGCAGTCTGGCTGGGCGGATACTTGGGGTGAGCCTTGAGCTTAGGGCGAAAGTCATGAACTTCGCCAGAGACTTTGGCGCTCGAAAGAAGACTGTGCGACTGCGCTTGATGCGCCTACAGCATGCGTCCATGTGCGCCTAAGACGCGCCTGGATCTGCCTGAGATGTACCTAGATGCGCCGACAGGATGAGAAAAGAGGATAGGATCTATGCGGCAGTATTTGCGCAACATTCAGATTGTTTTGGCAAGCTTTGTGTTTTTGGGGCTGCTCTTAGGGGCTGGCATTTTGTGGCAGCAGCATAGGGCTAGCCACAGCTTGCAAGCAGCAGTTGGCGAGAACAAGGCCGTTTTGGCCGTCCGCTACGGCGGCCAGGCTGGCAGTATTTTTAGCCGAGACAAGGTCACACTTGCCCAGAGTTCCGAGGGCAAGCGCCGCTACGCCGAAGATGCCGTGTTAGCCCAGAGCCTGACACAGTTGGTTGGCGACTATACCCACGTCATCCCGAATAGCATCGAATCGCGCTACCAAGGCCAGATTCTGGGCAATGAGCGCAACGTGCTGCACCAGCTTTTCTATGACATTAGTGGGCATGGCCTAGAAGGCGATGACGTCTTTTTGACGATTGACAGCCAGCTCCAGAAGGCCGCCTTTGAGGCTTTGGGCGAGCAGAGGGGCGCCATTGTGCTCATGAACTATCGGACAGGGGAGGTCTTGGCCATGGCTTCTACCCCAGCCGCCACCCCACAGCAAATCATTGATTATGAAAATCTGCCCGATACCTCGCTGTTTAACCGAGCCCTCCAGGGCGCTTATTTCCCAGGTTCGACTTTCAAATATGTGACGGCTACAGCCTGGTATGAAACGCCAGGAATCAATCCTGCCATGACGGTGGATTGCTCGAATATGGAGCCTGTTGTGCCCAACGGTGTCAAAGGCGAAAATCCGCACGGCGACTGCGATGTCACCAAGGCCTTTGAGTTGTCGGCAAACCAATTTTTTGGCGTGGCGGCCTTGCAGGCTGGCGCAGAACGGATGCAAAAGGTAGCCAAAGACTTTGGCTTTAACCAGGACTTTTCACTCGACAAGCTTTTGGTCACCACTAGCCGCTACAAACAGAGCCCGAACTCTGGTGAAGCTGGCCTGACTTGGATGTCGATCGGTCAGCCCCAGGGGCGCGATCAGCTGGTGGCCAGCCCCTTGCATTTGGCCATGATGGTGGGCTCTGTACCCAATGATGGGCAGATGCTGACACCCCATGTGGTCAGCCACCTGCAGAATCCGTTGGGCAAGAACTACGGCAGTTGGGAGCCTTCGCTGTGGCGTCAGGCCTTCCCGAAGAGCGAAAGCGAGCGCCTGAAAGCACTTTTGCTAGCTGGGGTTCAGCAAGGCACGGGCTCCGAAGCGGCCGTTTCTGGCTACCCTGTCGGCGGCAAAACGGGCACGGCGGAGGTGGAGGGGCAGGAGCAGCCCAATGCGCTTTTTGTGGGCTTTGTCGATGACAATCGCTATCCCTTGTCTATTGCTGTCGTGGTCGAAAATAGCGGCTATGGTTCGGGCGAGGCGGCACCTCTTGCAGGCAAGCTCTTCCGTTTGGCGATTGAGCGCCTGAGCGAGGCCTAAGGGATAGCGGATCTCTAGGCGAGCTGGCCTGGCAAACGACCCAGGGGCTTTTGGGTCTCGATGGCCAAGCATTTAGGGGGCGTTTTCGAGCGCATTTATGAGCACACTTTTCGAGCGCATTTTAGAGGCTCATTTTGAGTCCAGATTTTGGGTCTGCTATATATACAAGACACGCGCGCGCGTTGGTGTTCGGTTGGGGCGCGAGTGACCCTGCCTGTGCCAAGGAAAAACGACGCCCAAAAGTCGACTGTCCAACTCAGGCTTCTGACGCCCAGACCTCAGACCCAAGGGTCAGACCCAAGGGTCAGACCCAAGGCCAGAGCTAAAGCCCAGACCTCAGGCCCAGGCCTAAAGACGCATGAATAAGCGACGCTAAGCAGGCCTATCTTTCAGTCCAAAGCCACCCTTCAAACCAAGGCGCAATAAAACAATTCAAACAGGCTTTAGACGGATCTAACAAAATTCAACAAGTTAAGGGCTCGACTTCTTCCTCTGCCCCTTCTGATCGTCTGTTGACTTGCAAGATCTAGAAGAAAATAGACAACTTTTGTTGCTTGCCTAATGGGCGCTTTCTGTTAGGATGCAAGCTAGACACGTCTGGTCAAACCAGTCGGAGGAGGACAAAAACTTGAGATTTGCTCGAGAACGCATCAATCGTATCGTTCAAGATCTCCAAGCAGAGATCTATCCCGAACGTCAGCGCCTAGAGAATTGGCTTATCCGCGAAGTCGAAGGCCATCAATGGCAGGCTGGCTCCACCATGCCCTTGCGAGGTGATGGCACAGGTCGCCGCGTGCCCTACCGCGACCTGATCAACACCCCTGGTACTTATGGCTATGCTGCGCAAGAACAGGCTCAAGAAGGACAGAACGGCTGGCGCCGTCTGGCTGCAGACGAGCGCTGGGGCGGCAAGCGCAAGACCTTCCACCTGCAGACCACCTATACCGTGCCTGCCTTTGCAGACGGCCGTGAGCTCTTTTTCCACCTGAGCACAGATGGGGAGCAGGGCTGGGATGCACTCAATCCACAGTTTTCTTGCTATCTAGACGGCCAACTCGTTCAGGGCATCGACATCAACCACCGCGAAGTCCGCTTGCACGAAAAGGCAGTAGCTGGTGAGGCGCATACCCTTCATATCGAAGCCTATACGGCCGACCGCGAAGAACCCATCCAGGTGACCTGCGAGCTCTATAACATCGACCGCGAAGTGCAGGGGCTTTATTACGACCTCAAAGTACCGCTGGGTGTGGCTGAGCTGCTCGAAGAAGATGATGAGAATCGCCTGGAGATTCTCAACAGCCTGAATGACGCGATCAACCTGATTGATACGCGTCGCATGGGCTCACCTGAATTCCATAACTCTGTCAAAGAAACCCGTGCCTGGCTTGAGGAGTCTTTCTATCAGCGCCTTTGCAGCACCGAGAAAAAGCCGACCATCTACGCTGTCGGACACACGCACATTGACATCGCTTGGCTCTGGACCTTGGATGTGACGGCCGACAAAACCGTCCGCAGTTTCTCCACCATGCTGCAGCTGATGAACGAATACCCTGAGTTCATCTTCATGTCATCTCAGCCCCAGCTCTACGAGTTCATCGAGCGCTATGCACCTCAGCTGATGCTTGAGATTGAGCGCCGCGTCAAAGAAGGCCTCTGGGAAGTCGAAGGCGCTATGTATGTTGAGGCTGACTGCAATATCTCTTCAGGTGAGGGCCTAGCCCGTCAGCTCCTCTACGGCAAGCGCTATTTCCGCGAGCGTTTCGGCTATGACTGCCAGATCCTTTGGCTGCCTGACGTCTTCGGCTACTCCGCCGCCTTGCCTCAGCTGCTCCGCCAAGCTGGTGTGCCTTACTTCATGACGACGAAGATTTCTTGGAATGAGACGAACCGCGTGCCTTACGACACCTTCCAGTGGGAGGGCATCGACGGCACAACCGTCTTGACCCACTTTGCGCCACCTCGCGAATATGTGCGCCCAGGCGAAAAACGCTCCTGGTTTACGACCTACAATTCCATGCTCAACCCGACGCAGACCCTCGGTGCTTGGCAGCGCTTCCAGCAAAAGGATGTCAGCAACGAGATCCTGATGACCTATGGTTGGGGCGATGGCGGTGGCGGTACCACCAAAAAGATGCTCGAAACGGCCCGCCGCCTCAAGAGAGGTATTCCTGGCGCCCCCGTCATCAAGCAAGCGAAGGCCTTGGACTTCTTCCAGGCTATCGACGAGCATGTCGGCCAGAATCCCCGTCTGCCTCGTTGGATTGGCGAGCTCTATTTGGAGTACCACCGCGGCACCTACACCTCGATGGCCCGCAACAAAAAGAGCAACCGCCGCGGCGAGTTGGGGCTGCAGAGCCTAGAGTTCCTGGCTTCTTTGGCCGCGATCGAGTGCAACGAGCGCTATCCCTATGACCTGCTTTCTGAGGCATGGGAAATTGTCTTGCGCAACCAGTTCCACGACATCCTGCCAGGCTCCTCTATTTTCGAAGTCTACGAAGACAGCCGTGATGAGTATGCCCGTGTTGAAGCCTTGATCCACGAAGGCGCTGAGCAGGCTCTTCGCGCCTTGGCGAAGGCCTACGGCGTCGGGGAGGGCAGCATCCTCCTAGCTAACGCCTCCGATACAGGGGCACCGCAGCTCTATGAGTTGCCAGCCGAGATCCAAGACTACAGCGCGGTGATGGCTCACGGTCAGCGTTACGAGCTGCAGCGTTTGGGCAATGGCCGCCTGGCCTTTGTGGCTGAAATGGAGCCCTATTCGCTCGAGCAGTTCGAACTTATTCAAGATGAGGCCGTCGAGGCGGTAGAGGAAGAAGTCGAGGCTGAGGGCTATGAGCTCGAGAATGAGCAGATGAAGCTGAGTTTCGCCGCCAATGGTGAGCTGGCCTCCATCTACGACAAGCGGGCAGAGCGCGAATTGCTCAAGCCTGGTCAGCTCGGCAACCGCCTAGTTATTTATGAGGATCGCCCCCATAACTACGAAAACTGGGATATCAACAATTACTACACCGAAAAGAGCTGGCCAGTTGACAGTTTGGCGAGCTTCCGCCTTGTGGAGTCTGGCCCTTATGCCCAGGCCGTCGAGATCAAGCGCCCCTGCCTTGACAGCGAGATCGTCCAGATTGTGCGCTTGAATGCCATCAGCGGCACGGTCGACTTTGAGACGAAAATCGACTGGAAAAACCACAACCTCTTGCTCAAGGCTCTCTTCCCTCTGGCCATTCACGCCCATGAGGCGAACTTTGAGATTCAATACGGTTCGGTCAAGCGCAGCCTCGTCCGCAATACCAGCTGGGATGAAGCGCGTTTCGAAGTGGTCATGCACAAGTGGCTCGACTTTGCCGAGTACGGCTATGGCGTCAGCTTCTTGAATGATTGCAAGTATGGCTGCCATGTCTTTGACGGCGAAGTCGGCCTGACCCTGCTCAAGAGCGGCACCTATCCCAACCCGACAACCGACCAAGAGCAGCATCAGTTCTGCTACAGCCTCTTCCCCCACCAGGGCAGCTGGCAAGAAGCAGGCACTTTGGAGAAGGCCTACCAGCTGAACCAAAAGCCCTTCTGCCATATCGCCCAGGGCGAAGTTGGCGAAGCTGTTTCGGGTCCTGCCAGCTTTGTGAGCAGCTCGAACCCTGCCGTGCATATCGAGGTCTTCAAACAGGCCGAAGATCAAGAGGCGGATGGCTCAGCAGCCTACATCCTCCGCGCCTACGAGGCCTTTGGCGGTCAAGCGCCTACGACCTTCTACTTCACGCGTGAGGTCAAGAGCGCCGAGCCCGTCAACCTGCTCGAAGAGAGCGCTCCCGAAGTGGATACCGAAGGCGGACTCCAGGATGCCCATGAGTTGGAGGCGACCTTCAAGCCCTTCCAGATCCGCAGCTGGAAATTAAAGTTTTGATCTGTGATGAATTGCCCACCCAGGGCGCTAGAGGCTAAAGGCAAGATGCTGGCCAAGGCTGTGACTTGGCCAGCGCCGCAGGGTCTTTAGCCCAAAGAAAGCAAAAGAAAGGCTCCGCAACCTCGTGTTGCAGAGCCTTTTTTGTGTGCGTGCCCTTCGCCTTTATCCTCTGGCTTTAACCCGCGCTTCGGTCTTGATTTAGGCTTCGCTTTCGCTTTGACGCATGGCTGCTGCAGCGACAAGCCCGAGGGCACTCAAAGCTTGCGCCACTTTGTACAGGTGAACTGGCTCTGGCAGATATAGCCAAAGACGGCCAAGACGATGGCCAGGAGCAAAAAGACAATGGCCACGAAATTATCGAAGCGATAACCTGGCTGCAACCAGCTGCTGAGCGCTTCTTGCGAAAGCCAGGCATTGAGGGCTGAAACCACCAGGTAAGCGCCGCTCAGCGCCGTACCAGCAATGAGGAAGGGGCGGATGAACTCGCAGGCCAAAATGCCGCCGATCGTGCCCAGAATGAGGATGAGCCAGCGACTGTCCAGCCCGAAAAAACCGATGGCCAGATGGTGGACGAGGTAGCTCGAAAAATAGAAACTCGCCACAAAAATGCTGGCTTTGAAGGCTAAGGCCGTAAACAGAGCCATGGCCAGCATCAGCAAAAGACAGCCGACCCAGTACAGCTCACCAGACAAATGCAGCCAAAGTCCCAGTTGATGGGCTAGGGCGTAGCCGAGACAAGCCCCCAGGGCGAAGAGCCAAATGCGAAAGAGGGCATAGCCCCAGGTCACCAGCAGCGCCCCGAGGAGCAAGGCGGCCAAGATGGGGATGGGGCGGGGGATTTGCTGATAAAAGTCGACAAGCTGCTTCCACAAGCCTTGCCAAGACGAAAAGATGGCGAGGGCAGGCGTCGAGAACCATGACAGAAGAGAAAGCACGTAGAGCATAGGGGGTATCCTTTTATTGAGTGGGTAGGTCGACCTCTAGGTCTAGGCCAAAGCCAGGCGCAGGCGTCCAAATAGCCCAGCCCTCTTCTTCGCGACAGGCCAGACTCCGCACGCGACCCAAAAAGCGATCCGAGTCACCAGGCTTGGTGGTCGCTTCGCAGACTTCAGCGCCTAGGCCGATAGCCAGTTGCTGCCATACGGTGCAAGCTGCGCCAATGAGGCTGTCATCGCCGATCATGATGCGCTCGCCGCGGGATTTGGCGGTCTGGGCCAGCTCGATAGCATCAAAGATAGAGCCCATGCAACCAGGATGATGATTGATAAAACAGCGGTGTTCGCCTTGCGCCAGCATGAGGGCTTTGGCGCGACGGGCAGGGCGCATAGGGGCGTCGAAGATGAAGGGGAAGGCGCTTTCGGGCAGACCCAGGTGGGCGTTGACCGCATCCTCGACAGCCAGAATTTCATCAATCGTACCAGGGCAGGGGTCTTCGACCGCGTCGAGGCCAGCTTGGTGCAGGGCGGCGATGGCTTCGACCAGGGGCGCTTGCGAAGCGGCAGCTCGACTGGGGTCAGCGGCTTTGTAGCCTTGGTTGACGTCGCCGATCAGCCAGCAGGAGGCATCCCCGAGATCCTGACGCACTTGGCGCACGATGCTTTGGTCTAACTCGGCTTCACCGAAGAGCTTGAGCTTGACGTGGTGGGCGCGCTTTTCGGCCATGGCCTCTTGCAGATCGTGGCGCACACGGGCGAGATCCCGAGACAAGATGACGCTGAGCGTCGGAACGCGATAGTCAGCTGTACCTCTGGCCTTCTCGCTAGGCATAAGCCCCAAAAGCTCTAGGGCGCTGACCCCACCAAGTTTGCCGATCAGGTCAACCAAGGCCATCTCAAAGGCCTCTTGCGAGCGATGCGGCCAGCCGTTGGGATGCTCGACTAAGGCATTCAGCGCTTCGCTAAAGGACAGGCCACTGAGTTGCTGACCTGCCTCGTGCCAAGTGTGGCCGTCTTCTTCAGGCTGATTGGTCGCGATGATATTCTCGCCAAAGCCCCTTTGATCCTGGGCGCAGATGACGATCTCGGCTAGCTGACGGCTGGTCCAAGTGCCGAAACTAAAATCGCGCTGAGCTTCGACCTGCCAGCAACGCACATGAACTTGCTCGATCCTTATGTTCTGCTGATCGAGTTTCTGGGCGGCTGACCAAAGCTTGGGGAAGCGCTGGGCGAGTGAAGGCTGCTCTGGGATGAATGGCTCTTGATCGGACATAAAAAGCTCCTTGATTTTGCTACGAATTGAGCGCTTCTATTCTAGCTAAATATTGTTACAGAGATATAAATAGCAGAGAAAAACAGGCTCAAACAGCCCATAAGGCCTTCGCCCTGGGCTTGCTTGTTGCTGAGGTAGAGCTGTACTAGAATAAGGGACAGTTAACTGGCGCCTGAGGTCCCTTTGGGCTTTGGGCTGCGAGAAGCCATTACGGAGGAGAATGTCATGGCCAGAATGCAAAAGAAGACGTTGAAGGATATCGACCTGAAGGGCAAGCGCGTCATCATGCGCGTAGACTTCAACGTACCGCTGGATAAGAAAACAGGCGAAATCACAGACGACAAGCGTATTCGCGGTGCTTTGCCGAGCATCCAATATCTTGTTGAGCAAGGCGCGCGCGTCATTCTTGTGTCGCACCTCGGCCGTCCGAAGGGCGTGGATGAGAAGTTCAGCCTGAAACCCGTGGTCGAGCGTCTTTCGCAGCTCCTGGAGCGCCCAGTGACCCTGGCGGCAGACGTGATCGGCGAAGATGCCAAAGCCAAGGCTGCTGCGCTCAAAGATGGCGAAGTCCTCGTGCTTGAGAACGTTCGCTACCACAAAGAAGAGACGAAAAATGACCCAGCCTTTGCCCGTGAGCTGGCCTCGATGGCAGACATTTTTGTCAATGATGCCTTCGGTACTGCTCACCGCGCCCACGCTTCGACCGCTGGTCTGGCCAATTACCTGCCAGCTGTCTCGGGCTTCCTGATCCAAAAAGAAGTGGAGATCATGGGTGGGGCTTTGGCCAACCCGAAGCGTCCTTTCGTGGCCATCTTGGGCGGCGCTAAGGTCAGCGACAAAATCGGCGTTATCGAGAACCTGATCGGCCGCGTGGATACGCTCATCATCGGCGGTGCTATGGCCTACACCTTCCTCAAAGCCAACGGCGGCGAAGTCGGGGCTAGCCTGGTCGAAGAGGACAAGCTAGACCTGGCCAAGAGCCTGCAAGAAAAGGCTGAGGCCGCTGGCGTCAAGCTCTTGCTCCCCGTGGATCACGTTGTGGCGGATCACTATGCCGCAGACGCTGAGCACAAGGTTGTCGAAGCCGCCCAGATCGAAGAGGGCTGGATGGGTCTTGATATCGGACCTAAGACTATTGAGCTCTATGCCGAAGCCGTCAAAAATGCAGGCACCATCGTCTGGAATGGCCCGATGGGCGTGTTCGAGTTCGAGGCCTTCGCCAACGGTACGCGCGAAGTCGCCCGTGCAGTTGCTGATTCGAGCGCAACCTCCATCATCGGTGGTGGTGACAGCGCGGCCGCTGTGGAACTGCTCGGCTTCGCGGATCGCGTGACCCACATTTCGACCGGTGGCGGTGCTTCGCTCGAGTTCCTAGAGGGCAAGGTCCTACCGGGTATCGACTGCCTCGAAGACCTGGATAGCCGCGTGCCCCTGTCGGCTGGCAACTGGAAGATGAATCTGGGTGTTCCAGCCAAGGCTGAGGCTTTCCTCGAAGAGCTCAAGGCCGCTGTTGCCGAAGCTGATGGCCCAATCGTGGCGGCTGTTCCAGCTACAGCCCTGGCTTCTGCCGTCAAAGTCACGGCCTACACCAACATCCGCATTGCCGCTCAGAACTGCCACTATGAGGACAAGGGCGCCTTCACAGGCGAGATTTCCCCTGAGTGGTTGGCTCGCATGGGCGTGCCCTACTGCGTCATCGGCCACAGTGAGCGCCGCGCTTACTTCGCTGAGACGGATGAGCTTATCAACCGCAAGGCCAAGGCCCTCTTGAACTGGGGCGTGCGTCCCATCATCTGCTGCGGTGAGACCCTTGAACAGCGCGAGGCTGGCGAGACCGTCAAGCTCGTGCGCGAGCAGGTCACGGCCGCTTTGGCTGGCATCCCAGCTGAGAAGATGGGTCTGGTGACGATCGCTTATGAGCCAGTCTGGGCCATCGGCACGGGCAAGACCGCTAGCGACGAGCAGGCCGAAGAAGTCTGTGCCGAGATTCGCAAGCTCTTGCAGGAGCTCTATTGCGAGAAGGTCGCCGAGGCCACGCGCATTCTCTACGGCGGTTCCGTCAAGCCCGACAACGTCGCTGGTCTCTACAGCCAGCCCAACATCGACGGTGGTTTGGTCGGCGGTGCTTCGCTCAAAGTTGCTGACTTCGCTGCTATTTGCAACAGCTACACCAGCACCGAGGCTTAAGTCGGGAGGAGGCTAAGCAAGCCAGCTCGCTTGCCTAGCTCAAAATAGGAAATGAGGAGAGGAGGGGTTCTAGGCCCCTCCTTTCTTTGTGTCGCGCTGCTTGGCTGGAGGAAGGCGGCTTAGCCGCCCCCCTAGAGGGGAGAGCCTTGAGCCGAAGGCCTGAGGCGAACGAGTTGAAACGAAAGTGTTTAAGCAAAGACTTTGAGCGCAAGAATAGAAAGCTGACGAAAGTCCAGACCGACGAACGCGAAACTCAGCCGCTGATATAACCCGAATTGACCGCTGCCTGTCATGTTCTTGTCACAATAGGGCAGGAAGAAGGCCGAAAGTGGCGTGAGAGACCGCCTTGCATCGAATAGCTACCCAAAGAACTATATAGTCAATGCGCCTAAAGTTAGCATAGTCTAACATTTTGCATTTGTGCGTCATATCACAGAAAAGGCGAGCGCCTAGGCCTAAGATCATGACATAAAACAAACGGCCGACGCCCGCCCTGGGCGCCAAGATTGAATCAACGGAAATGTTACAAATAGTAGCGTTTGTGCTATGATTCAAACAAACGAAGCAGGAATGACGCCAGTGACGACTGAGCGTGATTTCTCTGCGTTAACATTTTTTAAGGAGCGAAACATGGGCAAAGAGAAGATTTTCATGACCATGGACGGCAACAACGCCGCGGCATATACGTCATATGCCTTTACTGAGGTCGCAGGTATCTACCCGATCACCCCGTCCTCTCCCATGGCAGACCATGTGGACATCTGGGCTCAGCAAGGTCGTCTAAATGGCTTTGGTCAGACGGTCAACGTTGTTGAGATGCAGTCTGAGGGCGGCGCAGCTGGCGTCGTTCACGGCTCACTGAACACCGGTGCACTGACGACAACATTTACGGCTTCGCAGGGTCTTCTTTTGATGATCCCCAACATGTACAAGATTGCAGGTGAATTGCTGCCTGGCGTTTTCCACGTTTCAGCACGTGCCCTCGCTAGCCACGCCCTTTCAATCTTTGGCGATCACTCAGACGTGATGGCCTGCCGCCAGACGGGCTTTGCGCTCTTAAGTGCTGCCAGTGTGCAGGAGACGGTGGATATGGCCGCTGTCGCTCACCTCGCCGCCATTAAGTCGCGCGTGCCTTTCTTGCATTTCTTTGATGGCTTCCGTACTTCGCACGAAATCCAGAAGATTGAGGTTCAATCTTACGAGGATTTGACGGCTCTGATCGACAAGGACGCACTCAACGCCTTCCGCGAGCGTTCCCTGTCGCCCAACCACCCAACCCTGCGCGGTACCGCTCAGAATCCTGACATCTTCTTCCAGGCTCGCGAAGCTTGCAACCCCTATTACGACGCCGTTCCTGAGATCGTTGAGTATTACATGGGTAAGATCAACGAGCTGACCGGCCGCGAGTACAAGCTCTTCAACTACTATGGCGCTCCTGATGCCGATCGCGTCATCATCGCCATGGGTTCGATCTGCCCCGCTGCCGAAGAGGTCATCGACAACCTGATCAAGCGCGGCCAGAAGGTCGGTCTGGTCAATGTCCACCTCTATCGCCCCTTCTCCGTTGAGCGTTTGCGCGAAGCCATCCCCAGCACCGTGAAGAAGATCGCGGTTTTGGATCGCACGAAGGAACCTGGCGCTCATGGTGAGCCCCTCTACCTCGACGTGGTCGCCGCCTATGCCGGCAAGGCCAACGCCCCTGTGATCGTCGGTGGCCGCTATGGTCTCGGCTCCAAGAACACGACGCCAGATCAGATCTTCGCCGTGTTCAAGCACTTGGAGAATGAGGAGCCCCGCCACAACTTCACGATCGGTATCGTGGACGACGTGACGCATCTCTCCTTGCCTTCCGAGGACTTCACCAACGTGGCCGAAGAGGGCACCATCGCTTGCCGCTTCTGGGGTCTTGGTTCTGACGGTACCGTCGGCGCGAACAAGAACTCCATCAAGATTATTGGTGACCACACCGATCTTTATGCGCAGGCTTACTTCTCCTATGACTCGAAGAAGTCTGGCGGTATCACGGTTTCTGACTTGCGTTTCGGCAAGAAGCCCATCCGCTCAACCTACCTGATCAATAAGGCAGACTTCGTTTCTTGCTCGCAGCAGAGCTATGTCGACAAGTACGACATGATCGGCGACCTCAAAGAGGGCGGCACCTTCTTGCTGAACACCATGTGGAAGCCCGAAGAGCTCGAGCAGTGGCTGCCCGGCAAGATGAAGCGCCAGCTCGCCGAGAAGAAGATCAAGTTCTACATCATCGACGCTGTGAGCATCGCTGCAGAACTCGGTCTGCGCCAGCGCACGAACACCGTGCTGCAGGCCGCCTTCTTCAAGCTCGCCAACATCCTGCCCATCGAGAAGGCTGTCGAATACATGAAGCAAGCCATCGTCAAGAGCTATGGCCGCAAGGGTGAGGACATCGTCCGCATGAACCATGCCGCTGTTGACGCTGGTCTCGACAAGGCCGTTCTGGTTGAGGTTCCTGCCGCTTGGGCTCAGGCCGAGGACAGCGAAGCCATCAAGCGCGAAGTGCCTGTCTTCATGGAGCAGATCGCTGATGTCATGAACGCTCAGCGCGGTGACAGCCTGCCTGTATCCGCCTTCGCTGATCGTGCTGACGGTACCTTCCCACAGGGCACGAGCCAATACGAGAAGCGCGGTATCGCCGTGGAAATCCCCACCTGGATTCCCGAGAACTGCATCCAGTGCAACCAGTGCGCTTATGTCTGCCCTCATGGCGTCATCCGTCCCTTCTTGCTGACGGACGAAGAGGCCGCCAACGCCCCGAATGGTGCTGAAACCCTCAAGGGTGCTAAGCCCTACGACAACTACCAGTTCCGCATCCAGGTTTCCGCTTTGGACTGCACGGGCTGCGCTTCTTGTGTGCAGACCTGCCCAGCCAAGACGAAGGCCCTCGAACTCAAGCGTTTGGACGAGAGCCTGGAGCAGGCCGAGAACTGGAATTACTTCAACAGTCTGCCGCTCAAGCCCAACCCGATGAAGAAGACGATGGTCAAGGGCAGCCAGTTCGAGAAGCCCTACCTGGAGTTCTCGGGTGCTTGCGCCGGTTGTGGCGAGACGCCTTATGTCAAGCTCATCACGCAGCTCTTCGGGAACCGCATGATGATCGCCAACGCCACGGGCTGTTCCTCCATCTGGGGTGGTTCCGCTCCTAGCACGCCTTACACGGTGGATAGCGAAGGCCGCGGCCCAAGCTGGGCGAACTCCTTGTTCGAGGACAACGCTGAGTTTGGTCTGGGTATGCACCTCGGCTACAAGCAGATCAAGGATCGCTTGAACCACCGTCTCGAGAAGCTCGAAGTGGCCGACGAGAAGGTCAAGACCGCTATCGAAGCCTACAAAGAGCATCACGACGACGGCGAGCAGACCTTGACGGTCAGCCAGAACCTCGTTGAGGCTCTGGAGAGCTACCAGGCACAGAACGAGGACGAGCGCCAGATCGTCGAGCAGATCCTCGAGAACCGCGACTTCCTCAGCAAGCGCTCTACCTGGATCATCGGTGGTGACGGCTGGGCCTACGACATCGGTTACGGCGGTTTGGATCACGTGCTGGCCACGGGCAACAACGTCAACATCCTGGTTCTGGATACAGAGGTTTACTCTAACACGGGCGGTCAGGCCTCGAAGGCCACGCAGACGGGCGCTATCGCTCAGTTCGCTGCTGGTGGTAAGGCCCTCCGCAAGAAGGATCTCGGCATGATGGCCATTTCTTACGGCTATGTCTATGTCGCTCAGATCTCGATGGGCGCCAACCAGGCTCAGACCCTGAAGGCCATCCTCGAGGCTGAGAGCTATGACGGTCCTTCACTGGTCATCGCTTATGCACCTTGTATCAACCACGGTATCAAGGGCGGCATGCGCTTCAGCCAGAACCGTGAGAAGGAAGCTGTGGAGAGCGGCTACTGGCACCTCTATCGCTTCGATCCACGTCTGACCGCTCAGGGCAAGAACCCCTTCCAGCTCGACTCGAAGGAGCCGAAGACCTCCTACAAGGACTTCATCCGCACCGAGGTTCGTTACAGCTCCTTGCTCCGTCAGTACACGCCAGAGAAGGTCGAAGAGATCTTCGCCCAGGCCGAGGCCGACGCGAAGGCTCGCTACCTCTCCTACAAACGCCTGGCCGAGTCTGGTCACTGGGATCTTCCCGAAGAGGCCACCGATACAGACCGCGAGGGTCAGTTGACACCTTCAACAACCTGATCCAAACTGTTCTATGCATAGACAGAAGGGGGGGGTGCTTCGGCACCCTCTCTTTTCTTTTGCCCGATTCAGGCAGAATAGCTGCCGATATTTGGAGGCTTCATTAAAATAGAGTATCTAGGAGGCCGTATGCGGATAAGCAAAGAAGAAGATCATCGTTATCGCCAGCTCAGCTTGCCAGCTGTTTTTGTGCGCGACTATCTGCCGCAGCTGTCAGGGGAGGCTTTGAAGCTTTACTTGATTTTGCTTTTGGCGAGCGAAGAGGGCGACAGCAGCCAGCTAGAGGCAGAACGTTTGGCTCCGCGTCTGGCTTGTACGGCCGATCAGGTGCCAGCGTTTTTGGCTGAGCTCGAAAAGCTTCACTTGCTCCAGAAGACAGGCGCGGATGAGGCCTATTGTCTTTTGGACTTGCAGCGTCGGCAGGCCAGTCTTCCGCGCCCTTCGGCCGAGGTGGAGCAGAGCTTTTTGCAGGCGCATCGCGAGGAGGATGATTTTCGCCAGTTCATCGAGGACCTCAACCTGCAGTTTTTTTCAGGGGTCATGGGGCACAAATGGCTGGTCACCATCACGCGCTACTATCAGGACTACGGCTTTTCGCTTGAGGTGATCCACCAGCTTTTGAGCTATGCTGGCCGTCACAACCGCTTGCGGGCGGCCTATACGGACGCCATCGCCAAGGACTGGTACGAGCGCAACATTCGCACGATGGCGGATTTGGAGGTCTTTTGGGGCGAGCAGGAGCGCTGTGCGCAGCTCTGCCGTTATGTGGCCAAACAGCTCAGGATCAGTTTGAATCAGTACCAGGAGGAGAAGATCGCTTACTGGTACAGGGTCTTGGGTTACGAAGAGGATGTCTTGGACTTTGCTTTTAAGCAGGGGCTGAAATTGCAGCGGCCGAGTTTTGAGATTTATGACCGCTGGCTGCAGGCTTGGCACGATGCAGGTTTGCGCAACCTGGCGCAGATTCAAGCTTACGAAGAAGCCGAAAAGGCGAGGCGTCAGGCCGAGCGGCAGCAAGTGCAAGCCGAAAGGCGAGCAGACAGGCAGCAGGGCCATCGCCAGTCATCTGCGGCGAAAGGCAGGGCGGCCAACTTCGAGCAGCGCGCCTATGAGGCGGATTTTTACGAGCAGTTTTATGCGCATCAGCCTTTAGAAGGTCGGCCTGAGCCTTCAGGCTACGAGGAGAATTAAGCCATGGCAGAGTCTGGCAAGGGCCGTGAGCCTTTTCGCGTTTTACCGACTTCTTACTGGAAGCCAGCGCCGATGCCGCGGGCCATTTCGCTGCGCTATCAGCAGCGGCAAAATGAGGCGAGGCGTCGGGGGGAGAAAAGGCGGCAGAGCCTGCTAGCCAAAGACCCTCAGCTGGCGGAGCTGGAGCAGGACCTCGTGCAGGCTAGGGTGGATCTTTTGCAAGCCTTGGCCTTGCCTGAGAGCCAGAAGCACAAGCTCGAGCAGCACTTAGAGGACTGTCGCAGGGCGCGCGACGCTTATGTCGAGGGTCTGGGCTATCGGCTCAGGGACTATGAGGGGGCTTGGCATCTTTGCCCGACTTGTCGGGATACGGGCTATGTTGAGGAGCAGCACTGCCCTGTTTGCTATGCTGCTTTGGCGCAAGAAGAACTCTGGCGGCAGTCCACCTTGCCGTCGAGTCGCTGTGCGGATTTTCGCCAGGATCGGCAGGATCTTTTTGAGGGGGAGGCCTTGGCTGAGCACCAGTGGCTGGTGACCGAGTTGGCGCGCTGGGCGGCTCATTTTCCGCATTTAGAGCCTAGGCACTTGTACCTTTTCGGCCCCACAGGGACGGGCAAGACATGGTTCTCGGAGGCCATCGCCCGAGATCTGCTCGAGCGGGGTTTTGCGGTCTTGTATTTGACGGCGAGTGCTTGTTTTGAGCGGATGCAGGCTTGGCGGCAGATTCAGGCGAACTATCGGCCAGACCCCTTGCGTTGGCAGGAGGCGGAGGAGGCCTGGCAGCAGCTCTTCGAGGTGGACTGCCTGATCTTGGATGACCTGGGTATTGAGCTTTGTGGGCGGCAAGAGGCGCTGGCTGACTTGCTGCAGTTGATCAACGAGCGGAGCAAGCTCGGCAAGGCGATGGTCATTTCGAGTAATCTCGCCATTGAGGACTTGAGCCGGCACTATGACGAGCGGGTGAGTTCTAGGGTTTTAGGTGACTTCGCCCTGTTTCAAGTGCGCGGTTTCGATTTGCGTTTGCGGCAGCGGCAGGAGCAGCTGGGGCGGCTTTGAGGGCTAGGTAGGAGGAAGCCAGACGATGGCAGGGAATAAGAATTTGAGTGCGGCGAAGAACGCCAAAACTGCCAGATGCTCTGCAAGACCCACAACCGCGCCAAGGGCAACCGCTGCGCCTGACGAGAAGGCCCGAATACACAAGACCCGAAGCCAGCAGGCCTCGGGTCTTTTTGTTGGGTTAGGTTAG